>CAMCQX010000123.1 GCA_945876985.1 Chitinophaga pinensis | reverse complement strand
TTGGCTGATTAGCGTTCAAATATATATTTTGTGAGAGAATTAAAATAGATAAATTATAAAAAAAATCCCTTCCAATATTACTTGAAAGGGATATTATTTTTAGTTGTTACAATAACAATTCAACAATCTATCAATTTAACAATTCAACTTATTTATACAATGGAAACTTACCCATCCACTCATTGATATTTTTTCTAATGTCAGCAAGCATGGATTCGTTTTCGTTGTTCATTAACGCAGTGTCTATGTAATCTACTATTTGTTCCATATCGGCTTCAGCCATTCCACGGGTAGTAATGGCAGCAGTTCCAACACGCATTCCGCTGGTTACAAATGGCGATTTATCATCGAAAGGAACCATGTTTTTGTTAATGGTAATATCTGCTTTTCCTAAAACGGCTTCGGCTAATTTTCCTGTTAAGTTCTTGCTGCGCAAATCAATTAACATTAAGTGATTATCGGTTCCACCAGAAATAATTTTATAGCCACGACTTACGAATGCGTTTGCCATGACTTGAGCATTCACTGCTACTTGTTTAGTATAGGTTTTATAATCATCGGTTAAACATTCGCCAAAAGCTACTGCTTTAGCAGCAATCACATGTTCTAACGGTCCGCCTTGAGTTCCAGGAAAAACAGCTCCATCCAATAACGCACTCATCATTTTCAATTCACCTTTTAAGTTTTTTTGTCCAAATGGATTTTCAAAATCGTTACCCATCATAATAATTCCACCACGTGGGCCACGTAAAGTTTTATGTGTAGTTGAGGTTACAATATGGCAATGTTGAATTGGATCGTTTAATAATTTTCCAACTATCAATCCAGCAGGATGTGAAATATCGGCTAATAATACTGCACCAACACTATCAGCAATGGCACGCAAACGAGCATAATCCCAATCACGGCTATAAGCCGAAGCACCACAAATAAGCATTTTTGGTTTTTCAGCATGCGCTTTTGCTTCTACTTTGTCCCAATCAATTAAACCTGTTTCTTGCTCCACACCATAAAAAGATGGCGAGTATAATTTACCCGAAAAATTAACAGGAGAACCATGCGTTAAATGTCCGCCATGTGAAAGGTCGAAACCTAAAATTTTATCGCCAGGATTTAAGCAACCTAACATAACAGCTGCATTGGCTTGTGCCCCCGAATGTGGTTGAACATTGGCCCAAGTAGCACCAAACATTTGTTTTAAACGATCAATTGCTAAATTTTCAACAACATCTACTACTTCGCAACCGCCATAATAACGCTTGCCTGGTAAACCTTCAGCATATTTATTGGTAAGCACACTTCCCATGGCTTCCATTACTTGTGGACTAGTAAAGTTCTCAGAAGCAATTAACTCTATGCCGTGTTCTTGGCGGCTTTTTTCTTGATTAATTAAATCAAATATAACGGTATCTCTTTGCATGGTATTTTAAAAATTTATTTTACAAAAATATGTTTTCAAAAACAATTACTTAAATGATTTTTTGCAACACTGGCCATAGTAAAACCAAGCCAACTATAACAAATACAAATCCTATAATATGGTTTAATAATTGTTGTGTTTTTAGTGATAATAAGTGTTTTACCTTATTGGCCGAATAACAAATAATAAATTGATGAAAAAACATAGCACCTAACGTTACACTAAAAAATACCACAATTTCTATTAATGTAAATGAATCACTTTTAGTAATTGCAACCATTCCAAACCAAAATAATAAAGTAAGTGGATTAATGCTATTGATTATAATACCTTTCATGATGTAGATAAAATTGCTGCTAGCAGGAGGTTGAATATGATTAGGGTCAGTAGCTTTTTTTCTGTAAGTGCTGATTCCTAAAATAATTAAAGCCACAAAACCAACCATACGGATTTCTGAATCTAGTTGACGCAATTGGTTTTCTACAAAACTAGCAGCAAATACACAAAGAGCAATAAAAAACAAATCGCTAAGAACCATGCCTAAAGCAATAAGTAATCCTTTTTTATAGCCTTGTTCAATGCTGGTATGTAAAAGCGAAAAAAAACCTGCACCAAACGACAGCGACAGAATTAATCCCCACCCATAACCTTTTATTATAACTTCAATCAAAATTGTTTTTGGTGTGTTAAAGTTGGCAAAATAGCATTATCTAACTAAAAATCACAAAGCATTTGAATAAAATATTTAAGGAGCAAAAAAATAAATGTTTCATAAATAATTTGGTGAATATAAAGTAACTGATACATTTGCACACATATTTCATAAAAAAAATAAACGTGGGAGAGCATCAAAGTATTCATAATAAGCTATCACTAGCAGGACTTTTAGTAACACTTGGTATTATTTTTGGTGATATTGGAACTTCGCCATTATATGTTTTAAATGCAATTGTTGATACAAAAGTCATCACAAAAGATTTAATTTATGGTGGTCTTTCATGCATTGTTTGGACTTTAACGCTTCAAACAACTTTAAAATATGTATTGATTACTTTAAATGCTGATAACAATGGTGAAGGAGGAATTTTTTCATTGTATGCATTGGTTCGCAGACGTAAACCATATTTAATTTTTCCAGCTATTATTGGTGGTTGCGCTTTATTAGCCGATGGAGTTATAACCCCCCCAATTTCAGTTTCTTCAGCTATTGAAGGTTTACGTTTAATAAAATCTGATACATTTAATTTTTCCGAAATTCCTACCGTACCAATTGTAATTGCCATCATCAGTTTTCTGTTTTTAATTCAAAGAGTTGGAACATCTATTGTTGGTAAATCGTTTGGTCCAATTATGTTTATTTGGTTTGGAATGATTGCTATATTAGGTATTAGTAAAATTGGGTCACATGTTGATGTTTTAAATTGTTTAAACCCATATTATGCTTATAACTTGTTGTTTAATTACCATGAAGGGTTTTGGATTTTAGGTGCGGTTTTTTTATGTACAACTGGGGCAGAAGCTTTGTATTCCGATCTTGGTCATTGTGGTAAAAATAATATCCGAGTAAGTTGGTTTTTTGTTAAATTAGCTTTGCTTTTAAGTTATTTTGGTCAAGGTGCAAATTTATTGGCTCATGAAGGACAAACATTAGTTCAAACTGGAATTAATCCTTTTTATGATTTAATGTCACTTGAGTTTTTACCTTTTGGAATTGCAATTGCTACTATGGCGGCAATTACAGCAAGTCAGGCATTAATTAGCGGTTCATTTACATTGATATCTGAGGCTACAAGATTAAACGTTTGGCCAAAAGTAGCTTTAAAATATCCAAGCGAAATGAAAGGCCAATTATATGTGCCAAGTGCAAATATTATTCTTTGGCTTGGTTGTATAGGTGTTGTATTGTATTTTAGAGAATCAAAAGCAATGGAAGCTGCCTACGGTTTAGCTATTACTATTGCCATGTTAATGACTACTTTATTGTTGGTAAATTATTTAAGAACCATGAAAGTAAATAAATGGTTGGTAGCATTATTATTATTGGTTTATCTAGGAATTGAAGGCTCTTTTTTAGCAGCTAATTTGGTTAAATTTTCACATGGTGGTTGGGTAAGTTTAGGAATTAGTAGCATATTCATTTTTATCATGTTAATTTGGTATAAAGGTAGAAAAATCAAAAATCGTTTAACGGAATTTGTACAGCTAAAAACCTATATTCCTATTTTAGAACAATTGAGTAAAGATGAATCGGTTTCAAAATTTGCAACGCATTTAGTTTATTTAACCAGTGCTGATTTAAAGAATGAAATTGAATCAAAAGTCATGTATTCTATTTTGCAAAAGCAACCCAAACGTGCCGATATTTATTGGTTTGTGCATATACATGTAGACGATCAGCCTTATACCATGGAGTATAAAGTGGATCATATTGTTCCAAATGATATTGTAAAAGTAGAGTTTAAATTAGGGTTTAGGGTTGAACAAAAAATTAATTATTACTTTAGAAGA
This sequence comes from Chitinophaga pinensis, assembly GCA_945876985.1. Taxonomy (GTDB): domain Bacteria; phylum Bacteroidota; class Bacteroidia; order UKL13-3; family UKL13-3; genus JAAFJM01. Next base: position 1,639 of record CAMCQX010000123.1, on the reverse strand, counting down.
GTAGTAGAAGAATTAGTTTTAAACAAAGAAGTAGATGTTACTAGTAGATATACTTCATTGCGCGAACAAAATATTACAGGCGATTTTAAATTTGTAGTTTTACAACGTCATTTATCAACCGAAAATGAATTATCGGAATTTGAACAATGGATTATGGATGTGTATTTTACTTTAGATAAATTAAGTTTGTCGGAAGCAAAAGCATTTGGATTAGATACTAGTTCCGTATTAATTGAAAAAGTTCCTTTGGTTATTACTCCGCTAAAAGAATTTAAGTTAAAAAGAACGTATTAATTTATTACTTCCAATAAATCTTCTAAACGCATACTTCTTGATCCTTTCATAAACACATTTGTGTCGGATAAAGGATTTGTTTTTAAAAATACTTTGCACTCATTTGTGGTATTAAAAGCATGAAAATTGTTTTTTGTTTTCATAAAATTTTCACCACATAAAAACACGTTTTTTAGATTTAAACTCACACATAAATCTACCATGTTTTGGTGTTCTTCTTCCGCATATTTTCCTAATTCAAACATATCGCCAAGTATTACAGTTTTATTGGTAAATGGCATGGCCGAAAAGCTTTTTAAGGCTACTTCCATGCTACTTGGATTGGCATTATAAGCATCCATATAAATGGTATTGAATTCTTTTTTTATAATTTCTGACCGATTATTTGTTGGAAAATAACTGGCTATTCCCTTACCAATTTCATTCGGGTTCACTTTAAAATACAAACCCATTGCAACTGCAACTGTTACATTGTCAAAATTGTAATCACCACTTAAATTTGCAGTAACATTCTCTTTATTATTATCAATATGAAAGCTAATAGTTGGTTGTAAATTTTTAGCAAAACAAACTGTATGGGCCGCTCCATTTCTTCCCTCAAAATTAGCAGCATAAGTAATTTTATTTTCCAATTGTCTGGCCATTCTCATTAACCATTCGTCATTTGCATTTACAAATGCAATTCCATTATTTTTTAGTAAATAGTAATACAATTCAGAATTCGATTGGGCTACACCTTCCATACTTCCAAAACCTTCCAAATGGTCTTTTCCATTATTGGTAATTACACCATAATTCGGTTTTGCTATTTCACATAAAAACGCGTTTTCTCCTACATGATTTGCGCCCATTTCTATAATTGCAATTTCATGTTTATTTGTAATTTGAAGCATGGTAAGTGGCAAGCCAATATGATTATTAAAGTTTCCTGGCGTTGCAATTACATGGTATTTTTGCTTTAAAACAGAAGTAATTAATTCTTTGGTGGTGGTTTTTCCATTGCTGCCAACTATTGCTATTATTGGTATTTTCAAAGAATCTCTATGAAAAGCTGCCAACTGTTGAAGTGTTTCTAAAACATTATTTACTAAAATAGTTTTTTCGTTTAAGTGAAATTCTTTCTCATCAATAATTGCATAAGCAGCCCCATTTTTTATTGCTTCATTAGCAAATAAATTCGCATTGTATTTATCACCCTTTAAGGCAAAAAACAAACAGCCTAATGATATTCTTCTGGTGTCAGTACAAATTATTGGGTGCTTTAAAAACAATGCATGTAATTCGGATATATTCATTTTAATAAAATATTATGAAAAACTGTTTAATTATATTTCTATTTTTGGAA
>CAMCQX010000122.1 GCA_945876985.1 Chitinophaga pinensis | reverse complement strand
TATTGTAAAAATTTGAAACTTCGAGGAAGAATTTATGTAGCCCAAGAGGGAATCAATGGAACCATAAGCGGAACCAAAGAAGCTTGCGAACAGTACATGCGTGATTTAGTGGCTGACCCTCGTTTTGCTACAACAGAATTTAAAATTGACGAAGTTGCTGAACATGCTTTTCAACGCATGCATTGCAGGTATAAAACCGAAATTGTTTACAGTGGTTTGCGCGATCCAAATGTTATTGACCCAACCAAAGAAACAGGTAAACACCTAAAAGGTGAAGCGTTTTTGGCTTTAAAAGACCAAGATGATGTAGTTATTTTAGATGTAAGAAGTAATTATGAAACTCGCTTAGGGAAATTTAAAAATTCTATCACTTTAGACATGGAAAATTTTCGTGAATTCCCAGGTAAAATAGCTGAATTAGAAAAGTACAAAGGCAAAAAAATAATTACTTGTTGCACTGGTGGAATTAAATGTGAAAAGGCTTCTGCACTTTTATTAAAAGAAGGTTTTACCGATGTTTATCAATTACATAACGGCATCATTGGCTATGCAAAAGAAACTGGCGGAAAAGACTTTGATGGCATGTTATATGTTTTTGATGGAAGGGTAAATGTGGCTATCAATGAAATAAATCCTACAGTAATTTCTCCTTGTAAAAAATGTGGTGGCCCAGCACCTCGAAATTTAAATTGTGCCAATGTTGAATGCAACGATCAGTTTAATATGTGTGATGCCTGTGCTACGGAAATGGAAGGCGCTTGTTGCGATGCTTGTAAGGTTCATCCACGCAAACGTGAATTCAATGGAACCGGTTATTACACCCGCTTTGCCATTGATTAATTAGCTTTTGGAAACTGGCTTCTTGCAATAGGTAATGTGTAAAAAATAAGCTATGTTTTCTGTGAAATCTGTGTCAACTTTCTATTACTATAAAAAATAATTTATGCTTTATATGAAATCTAAGTCAAAAACTTATATTCGAGCAAATTTTTAAATCCCAATGAATAATAATTTGATGAAAAAAGCATTGCCACACTTTGTGGCAGTTGGTGTAATTTTAATTACTATGTTTATTTACTTTCAGCCTTTTTTTGGTGGTAAAGTTTTAAAGCAATACGATGTAAGTCAATGGCGTGCTACCTATGAGGAAACTGCTAATTTTGAAAAACAAACGGGTGAAAGAACTTATTGGACAAATAGTATTTTTGGTGGAATGCCTAATTACCTTATAGGTGCAACTTATACTGGAAATTGGACGAATCAAATTTATTTTAGTTTTCAGCAAGTATTTAAACACCCAACCGATACTGTTTTTCTTTTATTCATATGTTTTTACATCATGCTTTTGGTGTTTGAAGTAAATGCTTGGTTGGCTATAATAGGGGCGTTAGCTTTTGCATTTAGTAGTTTTAATTTTATAAATATAGATGCCGGACATATCACCAAAGGGAATGCAATTGCATTTATTCCATTGGTAATTGCAGGTATTCAAATGACTTTTCATAAGAACAGAATCATGGGAGCTTTGTTAACCGGAATTGCTCTTTCATTTCAATTAGCTGCTAACCATTTACAAATAACTTATTATTTAGTTTTCATCATTATAGCTTGGATAATTGTTGAATTATTTGATGCCATTAAACAAAAAACTTTAAAAAATCTAGTATTAAGTGGTGTGTTTTTAGGTGCTGCAGCTTTGGTTGCTGTTGGAACCAATATTACTGGATTATTAGTTACTGAAGAATATGGTAAATACAGTTTACGTGCGCCAAGTGAATTAACCATAGCCGAAGATGGAAAAACGAAGGCTGATAATGGCAGTTCGGGCTTAGATAAAGATTATGCTTTAGCATGGAGTAATGGAGTTATGGAGCCTTTTACTTTGTTAGTTCCTAATTTTTATGGTGGTTCAAGCAGTGGTGAATTAAGTACTAAAAGCGAAACATATAAAATATATAAAGCTGCTGGTTATGATGCCAAGCAAGCTGTTAAGCAAATGCCAATTTATTGGGGCGATCAACCTTTTACTGCTGGTCCTATATATTATGGTGCAATTATTTGCTTCTTATTTTTATTTAGTTTAATTGTAGTGAAATCAAGAGCAAAATGGTGGATTTTATCCGCTTCATTATTGGCTATATTTTTATCAATGGGTAAAAACTTTATGCCACTTACCGATATATTTTTCGATTATTTTCCTTTGTATAATAAATTCAGATCTGTAACATTTATTTTATGCATTACTCAAGCCTTGTTTCCTTTATTGGCATTAATAGGTTTGAATGATTTAATGAACAATAAAATCAATAAAAAAGATTTAATGAATGGCCTAAAATATGGTGGAGGAATTTTAGCTGGTTTATGTTTACTTTTTGCAATTATGCCAGGTGTATTCTCGAGTTTTACAGGTTTAAACGATGACAGAATGGATGCAACTTTATTAACTGCTATTAAAGCTGACAGAGAAAGTTTATTTCAAACGGATGCATTCCGCTCGTTTGCATTAATTGCCGCGGCTTGTGTCTTGATTTGGTTTTATTTCAATAAAAAAATTACCAACATGGTTTTTATCACCATCATGGGTTTATTAATAATTGGCGATTTATGGCAAGTAGATAAACGTTACTTAAACGATGGTGATTTTGAAAAAAAGAAAGCCGCTGCATTATTTGAGAAAACAAATGTTGATGCTGAAATATTAAATGACACCGATCCTAATTACCGTGTTTATAACAACACCACCGATTTTGATAAAGATGCCATCACTGCTTATTACCATAAATCAATTGGAGGTTATCATGGTGCTAAAATGCGCAGATTCCAAGAATTAATTGAATGGCAATTATCTAAAAATAACATGGATTGCTATAATATGTTAAATGTAAAATACATTATTGTAGGCGATTCAACAGGACAAAAATTTGTTCAGCAAAATCCTGCTACCAATGGCAATGCTTGGTTTGTTAGAAATACTAAAATAGTAGCCAATGCTGATGAAGAAATAAAAGCTTTAACAGGATTCAATTCAAAACAATTGGCAGTAATTGATAAGCGTTATGAAAACGAATTAGCTACATTTAAAATGAATTTTGATAGCAGCGCTACCATTAAATTATTAACTTATGCTCCTAATAAGTTGGTGTATGAAAGCAATACCAATGCTGCGCAATTAGCAGTTTTTAGCGAAATGTTTTACGACAAAGGTTGGGATGCTTATGTAGATGGAAAATTAGCTCCACACTTCAGAGCAGATTATGTGTTAAGAGCTATGATAGTTCCTGAAGGAAAACATAACATAACATTTAAATTTGAGCCTAAAACAGTTCAAAAAGGACAAACAATTGCATTGGCTTCATCTGCAACATTATATATTGGCTTAGTTGCTTTATTGGGAATGTATTTTTATAAAAAACGCAAACAAAATACTGTAGAGTAATTTTAAATTATATGAATTTTAAAAAGCTTCCATTACTTTAGTTTTGGAAGCTTTTTTTATATTTTATTATAAAAATGTATCATTATGATTTATAAATAAAAAAGCCCTTATTTTAATTTAAAACAAGGGCTTTTGATGAATGATAACATTAGTTTTTAAACAAATCACGTTTCAGTTTTTGCCAATCTACTTTTTGTGCTAATAGTGTTACAATTGCTGTAATTACTGCGCCAATAAAGAAACCTTTAAAAAATTTATTATTCATAATTTTAAAATATTATTCAGGTTTATAAGTTCCACTTTTCATGTCTTTTTCGCGTTTAGAATCAGCTTTTTTACTTGGTCCACCAAATACTGAAACATTCACATAACGGCCAGGATAACGCTGCATGTCTTTCAATAATAAGTTCAATTCCTTGGTCGATTTGTTTAAATTATCATAAAGCTCTTGATCGTTCATCATTTTACCTAATGAACCCTCACCTTTATTAATTTTTGATGTAATAATAGCTAATTCTTTTGTTACTACACTTAGGTTTTCAATAGTTTCCTTAATTTCAGAGTTTGCCAATGAATCACTTAGTTTACCAAAGTTTTTAATGGTTCTATTAATTTCATCATTGTTTTTAGCAAGGTTATTACTAATTAACTGAACATTTCCTAAAGTTTTACTAATTGAATTTCCGTTTTCGTTTACAATTTTATTTAAACTTTCAGATGTTAACCTAAGCGCATGCAAAGCACCACTTAAATCAACTACACTATTGGTTAAATTCTGTGTTCCTTTTTCGTTAAATACTTGTCTAAGTGATCCTAATACCTTGTCTAAAGTTACCAAAACTTGCTCACTTTTAGTTTTTATTGGAGAAACTAAATTATTGATTGAGGTAAATAAATCTTCTTCTCTTGCACCAGTTATGTATGAACCATCAGATAAAATCGTAGCTGATTTATCATCAAAATTGATGCTTATTACATTCCCATCTAATAATCCAGATTTAGTAACTAAAGCTATTGAATTTGATTTGATTTGAATTTTACCCTGCACTAATATTTTTACTAAAATACTATCTGTTTTTAGCATGTCTGGCATTGAAATTTCTTCAATTTGACCCACTTTAAAACCATTTACATATACTGCAGTAGAAGTTACCAACCCCTCAACATTATTATAAATTACATAATAGGTATTGTAAGTAGAAAAGAGTTTTTTTCCTCTTAAAAAATTGTAACCAAAATACAATAATGTTATTGCAACTGCAACAAACAATCCAACCTTAGCTTCTTTAGTTATTTTCACAAAAATTTATTATAATAATTATTGGGCAAAAGTATTGTTTTTTAGGCAAAATAATGCATGTTTTTTTGTCAAATAAAGTTTACCTCAATGGTAATTTAATCATTACTTACTTTGACTTGAACATTTTCAATTGATTGTTTAAAATCAACCAAAGAATATTTAATATTATCAGTAATTTTATCAACACCATCATCGCTTGTTAATAAAATTCTGTCATTTTTATTTGATAAAAAACCTGTTTCAATGAGTATGCTTGGCATTTTTGTTTTCCATAGCACTACAAAACCTGCTTGTTTTACGCCCCTACTGGAGTTTACTTTGTTTTTAACAAAATATTTTTCAATTCTTGAAGCCAAATCTATGCTTTTATCTAAGTATGCATTTTGGTGTAACGACAGAATAATATGAGTTTCAGGTGAGTTAGGATCAAAACCTTCGTAACGTTCTTCATAATTTTTTTCCATTAAAATAACGTCATTTTCCCTAATTGAAACTTCTAAATTACTTTCGGCTTTATGTAAGCCCATTGCAAATGTTTCAGTACCACTAACTTCAGTATTTTTATTTGCATTGCAATGAATAGAAATAAATAAATCTGCTTGGTTTCTGTTTGCAATATTAGCCCTGTCCCAAAGTGTTACAAACTCATCTGTTTTTCTTGTAAAAATTACTTTTACATCAGAAAGTTCTTCACTTATTTTTTTTCCTAATGCTAACGCAATTTTTAATGTAACTTCTTTTTCTTTTGCTCCACCATACTGACAACCAGGATCATGGCCACCATGTCCAGCATCTATTACGATGGTTTTTATTTGACGCTTGTTCAAAGCTGGTAAAG
>CAMCQX010000121.1 GCA_945876985.1 Chitinophaga pinensis | reverse complement strand
GTGATGAACAAATTATGGCTCACTTAGCGCAATTAAGTGAAGGTAAAATTATTATAGATGATGCTGGTGAAATAGATTTTAAAGCGCAACAAATGCGTAGAATGAATAATAACCAGAACAATAACAATCCAAATCAAAGAAATAATAATAATAACAACAGGAATTTCAGAACCAATAACAATCCGAATAATCCTAATAATAACAGGAATAACAACAATCCAAATAACAGAAAACCTAATAACAACAATAAACCCAATAATAACCCAACTTTAGGAGCAAACGATAGCGGTTATAGAAAGTTTAATTCCAAAGATCGCTAAGCTTTTTTGTTTATTTTAAACCTCAAAATGCAAAAAATAGCCAATTATATCAATGGTTCATTACAGGAACCAACTTCCAACAACTATTTAGAAAACATCAATCCTGCTACTGGAAAAGTATATTCACTTTGCCCCGATAGCGATGAAACCGATGTGGATTTAGCTTATCAAGCTGCCAATGCTGCATTTCCGGAATGGAGCAATATGAGTGCAAATAATCGCAGCAAAATTTTATTGAAATTAGCCGATTTAATTGAGCAAAATATTGACAAGTTAGCCATTGCTGAAAGCATTGATCAAGGTAAGCCAGTTTGGTTGGCTAAGCTTGGAGAAATTCCTAGAGCAGTAGAAAATATTCATTTTTTTGCTACCGCAATCGAACATTTTGCTAGTGAGTCGCACTCCATGGGAAGCCACGCCATTAACTATACTTTGCGCACGCCAATTGGGGTTGTGGGCTGTATCAGTCCTTGGAATTTGCCCTTGTATTTATTTACTTGGAAAATAGCTCCTGCCCTAGCTGCGGGCAATTGTGTGGTGGCAAAACCTAGTGAAGTTACTCCCATGACCGCCTATTTGTTTTCTGAATTGTGCATAGAAGCAGGATTACCAAAAGGCGTGTTAAATATTGTGCATGGATTAGGAGGAAAAGTAGGATCGGCCATTGTTTCACATCCCGGAATTTCGGTAATTTCATTTACCGGTGGAACTAAAACTGGTGCAGAAATAGCACGCGTGGCCGCGCCTATGTTCAAAAAATTATCATTAGAATTAGGCGGAAAGAATCCAAATATCATATTTGCAGATTGTAATTTCGACAAAGCAGTTACTGAAAGTGTTCGTTCTTCATTTACCAATCAAGGCGAAATATGTTTGTGTGGCTCAAGGATATTTATAGAAAAATCAATTTACGAAAAATTCAAAGCCGCATTTATCGAAAAATCAAAAGCCATGAAAGTAGGCAATCCCCTACTCGATGATACCAAAGTTGGCGCCATTGCTAGTCAAATGCATTTTGAAAAGGTGCTTAGTTATATTGAATTGGCTAAAGAAGAAGGCGGAACTATTTTATTAGGCGGACATGCCATTCAATTAGATGGTGAAAATGCTGATGGATATTTTATTGCACCAACCATTATTGAAGGTTTAGCTTATAACTGTAGAACCAATTTAGAAGAGATTTTTGGTCCTGTGGTTACCCTAACTCCTTTTGAAACTCAAGAAGAAGTTTTAGAAATGGCAAATACTACGCAATATGGTTTGGCAGCTACGGTTTGGACAGAAAATTTAAACACTGCGCACCACATGGCAGCGCAAATAAAAAGTGGAATTGTTTGGATTAATTGCTGGCTTTTGCGCGACTTAAGAACGCCATTTGGAGGCATGAAACAAAGTGGTGTTGGCCGCGAAGGTGGTTGGGAAGCTTTAAGGTTTTTTACAGAACAGAAGAACGTTTGTATTAAATTATGAAGTATGAATGATGAATTATGAATATTGAATTATGAATATTGAAGTATGAATATTGAAGTATGAATAATGAAATTGTGATTTTGTTAATTCAACATCCAAAATACTCCAAAAATAAACTATAAACTATCGTAATTCTACTTAAAATTATTCATTGATATACCTCGGAACTACAAAATACTTTTTGGAAAAATTTTCTTGGTGAAGGTCATTATTCTTTTCTTCTTATTCACTTTCGAATCAGGATTAAACTTAAGCGTGGTTTCCCACGAATTTTCTTTTTTAAATTCAATATTCATTCCATTTAAAACGTTCGCTGATATTTGTTTTGAGTAAATTACAGCAATGCATTCCGTGTTTAAATTTGCACTTCTAGGATCTAAGTTAAATGTGCCTATTACAGTTGTATTCCCATCTATAACCATCGATTTTGCATGCAGCCCAAAAATGGGTGTAAAGTTTATTTTTTCTTGCAAAGCACCCGTCATAATTTTATATCTTTCGGTAGCATCAGGTTTAAATTCATAAATTTTCACGCCTGCTTTTAAAAGATTTTCCCTGTCTTTTTGATAAGCGCTAAATGCTTCTAAATTATCGGTGGAAGCAAGACTATTTGTAAGAATTCTTATTTTTACTCCACGAGCAATGGCCTCTTTAAATAAATTTTGACTTAAGGCTGTTGTAATCAAATAAGGCGATTGAATATCAATGGAATGTTGTGCACTTTTAACCAAATTAATCAGCGAATCGGTTGTTGCTCCTCCCCCATTTAATCCTTTGTCTCCATTGTTTTTACCAGGAATATCTGAAATGAAATTTACACTATCGAGCCAAACCATTTTACCCGATTCTTGAATGCTTTTAAAGGCAGCAGGAAGATTTTTTATCCTATCTCTTACCTGTGGCCAAAAATTAGATGGATTACAAGCATATTGATGCAATTTTTCAAATCTATTGCTGTTGTTATATTCATTGCTGTCAATTTTAACCAAACTTTTTACAGGAGCACTTAATTTATTTTCCCAAAAACTATTAAAAGAGTTTGTAACTTGAATTACTTCCTTGCCTAATAAAAGCACATCCCTATCTCTGAAATTATATTCATGGTCGTAATCAAAATATTCATCGGCAATGTTACGGCCACCGGTAATAGTAACTTTTCCATCTACAGTAAAAGTTTTATTGTGCATGCGCTGATTGGCAGATTTAAAATCGGTAGCAAATTTTGAAATTCTGCTAAAAAGATTTTTACCCAAATTTACACCTGGGTTATATACTTTTATTTCAATATTTTCATGTGAATCCATCATTAATAACTCATGCCCATCTGCTTCCACCATAATGTCATCTACCAAAAGCCTAACTTTTACACCTCTATCGGCCGCTCTAATTAAGTAATCGCAGGCAATGAGTCCAACATTATCAGTTGAAAAAATGAAATATTGGATGTCAATTGTTTTTTCGGCATACTCACTTAACCAAGCCCTTACCACCATGGAACCACCACCGTCTTCCAAAACATAAACACCAGTTTTGTCTTTCATCAGATTTTCAACGGGCTCCAACTCTTTCGAAAAACTCAATGAATCATTTCTATGAATGCTGCTGCAAAAATCTATTGCTGAAGCATTAGTTTTTATAATTTTATTTGAACAAGAAGACATTATCAATGATAAAAACAAAAAAATGATGATTTTAGGGTTAAATAAGTTCTTTTTAAGCATTTCTGTATGGATTATATTAAGTTGTGGCATTATATATTGCAGAGCAATATATAATTATTAAACAATTTAATAAAATAAAACCTAAACGCATTACCAAATCAACATTTCAGTATAAAACGCAAATAATAAATTATCATTCATTACGAATCAATTAGTTTATGTGTTAGGTAATGACTTTGTTTGTATTTGGAATTAAACCATAAAACTATGAAAACACAAAAATACTATTTACGGTAATTTTGATGTTTTTTAATTATTAATCAATAATTACATGAGAAAAAAGACTGCATTACTGATATCATTATTTTTAACTTGTATAGCTCCATCCATAACTTTTGCTCAACTATCCTCTTCACAAATTGATTCATTAGTAGCTGTTGCTTTGTTGAAATTTAAAGTAGCAGGAACTGCCATTGCCATTGTTAAAGATGGAAAAGTAATTCACTCAAAAGGATATGGCGTGTCGGATATAAACACTAAAATAGCTGTCAATGAAAATACTAATTTCCAAATAGCCTCCAACACCAAAGCATTTACAACAACGGCACTTGCTATTTTGGAAGAAGAAGGAAAAATAAAGTGGACAGACAAAGTGATTGCCCATATTCCTGAATTCAAAATGTATGATGATTATGTTACCAAGAATTTTAATATACAAGATTTATTAACCCATCGTAGCGGACTTGCATTGGGTGTTGGCGATTTGATGTTTTTTCCAGATGGCTCAGATTTTACAATTAAAGATGTGGTAAGTTGCTTTCAATATTTTAAACCTGTTTCAGCCTTTCGAACAAAGTTTGATTATGATAATTTATTGTACATGGTGGCAGGAGAAGTAATTACAAGAGCCAGTGGCATGAGTTATGAATTGTTTGTACAAAAGCGAATTATTGAACCTTTACAAATGAACAATTCGTTTGTTGGTTATTTACAGCAAGACAAAAGTAACTTGGCAACGCCACATTCATCTGAATCTGGTAATATTAAAACTATAGATAGTTATGACATAGGAATGGCGGATGCGGCCGGTGGAATATTCTCTAATGTAGCTGATATGTCGAAATGGATGATGCTGCTTTTAAATAAAGGAAAGTATGGTATTGATTTAAAAACTCCCTTGTTTTCATTAAAAAATCACCGTGAAATGTGGCGGATACATACAGTTTTAAAAACGAATCAAAATCCAAGATATAATTCCCATTTTAACGGCTATGGCTTGGGCTGGGTATTAACAGATGTGGTGGGAAAATTTAAAGTTTCTCATACTGGTGGATTGCCTGGGATGCTTTCTATCGTAACAATGTATCCTGATTTAAATTTAGGAATTGTCATTTTAACCAATACTGAAAATGGCGGAGAAGCACTTTTTTCATCCATTACAAATACCATTGCTGATAGTTATTTAGGTTTAGACGATAACGCATGGATAGATAAAATGGTATCGTGGAGAAATGATGATAAAAATGAAGAGGATAGTATTACCAAAAAAACTTGGGAAAAAGTTGAATTGGAAAAAAATTATAAGGTAAAAAATGAAAACTTTATAGGAATATATCAGGACAAATGGTTTGGGAAAGTAGAAGTGTTTGAAAAAAACAAGCAATTATGGATTAAATGTTATCGTTCCCCAAAATTAAATGGACCAATGGCTTTTTACAACGAAAATACCTTTGCCATAAAATGGGAATACCAAGCAATGAATTGTGATGCCTTTGCTGTGTTTTCTTTTGATAAGACAAGTAAAGCACAATCTATTAAAATGAAAGGTATTTCACCAAATATTGACTTCAGCTTTGACTTTCAAGATTTAGATTTGATAAGAATTGACAAATAAGGCAAACTGAAAAAATTTACTTATTAGAAACACAAAACAACATTTAATACATATATTTGAGAAATAATGATTTATAAACTCACTTACTAATTCATCTTATTGATTCTCTAAAATTATAATTGACACGAATTTGAAATTCCGATTAATTAACCATAAAACACAAAAACTATCAGCCAAATACTTGACTGATGTTTATGATTTGTCATGTGGAGACAAGGAATTTATTTACTGTTGTGTTCCCAATGGAGAAATAGGAA
>CAMCQX010000120.1 GCA_945876985.1 Chitinophaga pinensis | reverse complement strand
ATATCAATATTACCAGAGAATAAAAAAACTAACTTTATAACTAAAAATCAAGATATTATAATAAAATTTGACGAATTTATTCAACTAAAAGAAGTTACTAAACAAATAGTAATGAGTCCTCCTCAAAAAGAAAGTCCAGAATATTTAATCAATGGAAAAGAATTAGTTATAAAATTTAGAGAAGAACTCCAAAAAAATACAACTTACACTATTAATTTTGGAAATGCTATAGCTGATAACCATGAAGCAATAACAGCTAAAAATATACAATATACTTTTTCAACAGGATCTTATATTGATACAAATTATATTAGTGGTAAAATTAGAAATGCTTTCACAAGTTTACCAGTAGAGGGATTAATAGTTTCATTGTATAAAAAATCTAATTTTACTGATACAACAATCTATCAATTTAATCCTACCTATTTTACTAAAACAAAAGAAGATGGTTCGTTTTTAATTGAAAATATGCCAATAGAAAATTATGTTCTTTATGCATATAGAAAAGAGGGAATAGATTTAAAATACGCTAAAAATGATAGTATTGCTATTTATAATTCGGTAATAAATACTGGAATTATTAACTCTAAAATTCCTCTGTATTTAATTAAACCAAATGAACATAAACCTAATAAAATATTTGATACAGTAAGTACACAATTAGGGGTTTATAAATTTGCAGTTTATAAACCTACAAATTTTAAAATAATTATTTTAAATAACGAAAATATATATTTAAAAACGTTAAAAAATACCAATGGGATAGATACAATTAAAGTATTTATAAATAATCATACAGATTCGTGTAAATTTAAAATAACAACAAACGATTCAAGTTTTTATAAAACAATTATTAGTAAAAAGAATAGTAAAAAACCTGAGTTTATATTGACTTCGAAAGCAGAATTAAATCCTTTAGATACTATATTTATTGAAACATCAGTTCCGATAAAATACATAAATAAAGATAGTATAATTATAAAAGAGGATACAAATATTTTAAAACCAACATATTTTGAAATAGATACTAATAAAATGAATATTGTTATTTATAATAATTGGAAGGAATCAACCAAATATAGTATTGAATTTAAAGATTCTTCATTACAGGATATATTTGGAACATTTAATAAAAAAACTTCCTATAATTATGATATAAAAGCATTTAAAGAATATGGTAACTTACTTTTAAATGTAGATTTAGAAAATGCAAAACATAACTATATTATTCAATTATTGGATAATAATTCAAACACAGTGATTAGATCATTTAACGTAAATAAAAGTACTATTTTAAAAATGGAATATTTAAGTCCAGTTTTAGGTAAAATAAAAATAATAGAAGATTTGAATAACAATGGTTTATGGGATAATGGAGACTTAGAATCGATGTTATATCCTGAACGTACTTTTATATCAAATCAACTCATAAATATAAGAGCATATTGGGATATAGAGCAATCTATTAACATTAACGATATAATTAGTCAACAATAATATAAGAATAAAGTATTAAAATGTGGATTAAGGTTGATATCTTTTTTTATAAAAAAAGATATCTTAATAAGTGCCAGTTTATACTAATAAGCTTAACAGATAACTAACATTTTAACTGCGACAATTTATAAACATAAATATGTGAATGTCGCAATTAATATACTGTTTATAAATATATAAACAACTGATTATAAATAAAAAAGTAAAAAAGTAAATTGTTAAGAATAATATATAAGGTAAAATACTAAATAAAAATAAAAAGTTATACTAACAATTAACACCTATTATTATTATTACAAGTTATATCTAAAGATAAACAATAATACATTAATACTGTGGGTAAGCTCAGAGTGAGAATTTATAAATTGTATTCTTATGTTTGTAGCGGAAAAGAAAGAAAAAATATTTAAAACCAAAAATGAAACAAAAATTAGAAGAACTTCAACAAAAGCTTCATGAATATACAATAAATTCAAGTGAGGATTTAGAAAATTTTCGTTTAAAATATCTTTCTCGTAAAGGATTAATGAATGATTTGTTTGAAGAATTCAAACAAGTACCTAATGAAATGAAACGTGATTTAGGTAAATTAATGAATGTAGTAAAAACCAGTGTTCAAGAAAAATTTGATGAAGCAACAGAAAAGTTTAAATCTGATAAAATAGAAAATACAAATTCTAATATTGATTATACTTTACCAGCTGAAACTACTGAATTAGGATCTCGTCATCCTTTAAATATAACCGAAAATCAAATTGTGGCCATCTTTACCAAGCTAGGATTTACAATAGCTGAAGGACCAGAAATAGAAAATGATTGGCATAACTTCTCCGCATTAAATTTTCCACCAAATCACCCAGCGCGAGACATGCAGGATACTTTTTTTATAGATGAAGAAATAGCTTTACGTACGCATACTTCAAGTGTACAGGTAAGATTAATGCAGCAAAAAAATCCGCCCTTACGGGCTATTATGCCTGGAAGAGTTTATAGAAACGAAGCTATTTCGGCAAGAGCAAATTGTTTTTTTCATCAAATAGAAGGAATATATATTGACAAAAAAGTAAGTTTTGCCGACTTAAAACAAACATTATACGCATTTGTAAAAGACATGTTTGGCGAAGAAGTAGAAGTGAGATTCCGCCCAAGTTATTTTCCGTTTACAGAACCAAGTGCAGAAATGGATATAAGCTGTCAAATTTGTAAAGGAAAAGGATGTAATATTTGTAAACACAGCGGTTGGGTAGAAATATTAGGTTGCGGAATGATAGATCCAAATGTTATAGAAAATTGCGGAATTGACCCAGAAAAATATACTGGCTTTGCTTTTGGAATGGGAATAGAAAGAATTACCATGCTAAAATATGATGTAAAAGACTTAAGAACATTTTTTATAAATGACACAAGATTTTTAAAACAATTTAGTAATTTATAATATTACTGATTAATATAGTTTAGCAAAAGAACAACCATTTTTACAAGTACCAATATTATTGGTTTTTGAGCTAACCGAAACGAAGTTTAATAAAAAATACTACAAAAATATATTTGAATAAATAAAAAAAATGACAACTAAAATAAATATTTCTGCTAAAAGCAACAATCAATTAAGCACTTTAATTGTAACCAATAAAAAAGCAAAATGGAGCACATTTGGTTTCAATAAACCTGAAGTAGCTTACCTAGAAAAAAAGATAAAAGCAGCCGATACTTTTATTACCATCAATCAATTTGAAAGATTGGTTTTTGTGCAATTGGTAGAAGAATTTGAAAAGAAAAATGACTATTTAACATTAGAGGGCTATAGAACATTAGGTAATAAAGTGTGCGCAGCAATCAATGCGCATAAGTACGATGCTATACAAATTTCGGAAACTGTAATTACCCAAGAACAATTATTGGCAATAGCTGAAGGAATAGCATTGAGTAACTATCAATTTATAAAATATTTAAGCGATAAAAAAGGACAATTCTCTTTAAAAAACATTTATTTAGTAGGAGCAAAACTAAATAAAGTAGTAGTGGAGCAAGCTAATATTTTAGTAGAGGCAGTTTGCGAAGCACGTAATTTGGTAAACGAACCACAAAACGTAATTGATGCAGTTACACTAAGTGATGAATTTAAAAAACTAGGAAAAAAAGCAAATTTTAAAGTTGAAGTTTTAAATAAACTTCAAATAGAAAGTTTAAAAATGGGTGGTTTGTTAGCAGTAAATCTTGGTAGTCAAATACCGCCAACATTTACTATAATGGAATACAAACCAGTAAAACCTAAAAACAAAAAACCATTGGTTTTAGTAGGCAAAGGAATAGTTTATGACACAGGCGGATTAAGTCTAAAACCTACACCAAACAGTATGGACACTATGAAATGTGACATGGCGGGTTCGGCTGCAGTGTCTTGCGCCATGTTTGCCATTGCTAAAGCAAAATTAAACTACCATGTAATCGCTTTGGTTCCTGCAACCGATAATCGTCCAGGGGAAAACGCATATACTCCAGGAGATGTAATTACCATGTATGACGGACAAACGGTAGAGGTGTTAAATACTGATGCGGAAGGCAGAATGGTGTTAGCAGATGCATTGACTTATGCAAAAAAATATAAACCAGAATTGGTGTTAGATTTTGCTACGCTTACGGGTGCAGCAGCAGCAGCAATTGGACAATACGGAATAGTTTGCATGGGAACAGCAGAAGAAACGCAAAGAAACGCATTAAAAACTAGCGGAAACAATACCCACGAACGTTTGGTAGAGTTTCCGTTTTGGGATGATTATAGTAAGTTAATCAAATCGGATATTGCAGATATGAAAAACATTGGTGGCCCAGTTGGTGGAGCAATAACTGCGGGTAAATTTTTAGAAAAATTTATTGATTATCCTTGGATGCATTTTGACATTGCTGGACCTGCATTTATAAACTCAAACGATAGTTACCGTGGTAAAATGGGAACAGGTGTAGGAGTGAGGTTGTTATTTGATTTTGTGAAGAATCAAGCGAAGTAAAGTTATAAATTTAAAAAAGCCCGAATTTAAAACTCGGGCTTTTGATTATTATAGAAGGTCTATCAACTGATAACCAATAACTAAATATCAAACTTAATACCTTGTGCCAATGGCAATTCTTTACCATAGTTAATGGTGTTGGTTTGTCTGCGCATATAGGCTTTCCAACTGTCGCTGCCGCTTTCGCGTCCGCCACCTGTTTCTTTTTCGCCACCAAATGCACCACCAATTTCAGCACCACTGGTTCCAATATTCACGTTAGCTATTCCGCAATCGCTACCCCAATGTGCTAAAAATGCTTCTGCTTCTTGCAAATTATCGGTAAACACACTTGAACTTAAACCTTGTTTTACACCATTTTGCAAAGCAATTGCATCTTCAAAATTGGTGTATTTCATAATATAAAGAATAGGTGCAAAAGTTTCGTGTTGTACAATTTTATAATGGTTTTCTGCTTCGCAAATGGTTGGTTTTACATAGCAACCACTTTCATAACCTTCGCCTGTCATTACTTCAGCACCGCAAAGCACTTTTCCCCCTTCGGCTTTTAATTGTTCAATTGAATTTAAATAGGCAACTACTGCATCTTTATCAATTAACGGTCCTACTAAACTGCTGCCAAGTGGATTTCCAATGCTTAATTGCGCATAAGCTTTTACTAGTTTTTCTTTTACTTTATCGTAAATACTTTCGTGTATAATTAACCTACGGGTGGTGGTGCAACGCTGGCCCGCAGTTCCCACTGCGCCAAAAACCACACCTACCATTGCTAAATCTAGGTTAGCATTTGGGGTTAAAATAATGGCATTGTTACCACCTAATTCTAATAATGCTTTTCCAAAACGTTGGGCAACTGTAGCGCCAACTATTCGTCCCATGCGGGTAGAACCAGTAGCTGAAATTAAAGGAACACGTTCATCTTTGCTCATTAATTCACCTACTTTATAATCGCCATTTACCATACAGAAAATTCCTTCAGGTAAATTATTTTCTTTTAAAATTTTTGCCATTAATAATTGACAAGCAATTCCTGAAAGCGGTGTTTTTTCCGATGGTTTCCAGATACACACATCGCCACACACAGCGGCTAACATGCTGTTCCAACTCCAAACTGCTACGGGGAAATT
>CAMCQX010000119.1 GCA_945876985.1 Chitinophaga pinensis | reverse complement strand
CCCAAATCATTTAAAGGTAATATGGTGTCATAATCAGTAAAAAATGGATATAGTAATCGTTGATCATCTTGACCACTTCGTTTAACGCCTGTCCTTAATTTAATATTATGCTTGTCTTTTTCCGTTATTGGAATATAAGTTGGTAAACCAAATGAGCCTTTAAATTCATTGTTTTGAAAAAGCCATACATCTACAATATCTTCAGTAGTATCGCCTTGAGTTAATAAATTAGTATTTAATTTAAATTCTTTCACATAAATATAGGAAGGAATGGTTGATTTTTCAACAGAACAAGCCATTGCTAATAGCAACAGCAATGTTAGAAAATGATGTTTTTGAAACTTAAACATATGTGGGCAAATGTACTACAAAACCTTAAAAAGCCTAAAGTGAAAAGCTAATTTTACTTAATTAATATAATTGTCAAATGTTAATATTAATTAGATGCTTAAAACCCTAACTAACGATTGTGTTTTTGTAAATCTGCTATAATTCTATGAGCCACTTCTATGGCTTGGTAATTATCGTAATAGGTTCGCAGTCGCAAAGACTGATGCGTTATATTTTGAGCAAAATATTCCAACTCACGTTTAATCATTTCGTTGGTGTTTTTACCAGTATTTCTTAAAATTTGTTCTTCTTGTGCTTCATTTATTTCATCGCTAGAATTAAGTAATGAAATTCTAAAATTTGTTAAATCAAATCCGTAAGTTTTATTTTTCTGAAAAAATCTGATTTTATTTCGTTGTTCCGATTTAAAACTTCCACCCACCATATTATATACACAACCATTATCAAATTCTAAACGAACATTTATAAAATCAACAGTGTCACTGTGCATACAAGCTGCAGTTGTTCTAACTTTTAATACGTTAGCTTTTACTATATTCAGCACCAATTCTAATTCATTTAACAATAAATCAAAAACTAAATCTTCGGGTGAAAGATTGATCACATGTTGGTCAAATTTTGAAGACTCAATGTATAATGGATTATTTAAAAGTTTTTTTAGTAATTGAAAGTTTGGGTGAAATCTTTCATACCTGCTTACATGTAATTGAATATTTGCTTCGTAAGCAAGATTTGCTAATTCTTTGGCTTCATCTAAATTTTCACTCAGTACTTTATCTATAAAAACGTGTCGGCAACTTTCAATGGCTTTTAGTGCATATTTATAATGCGTACCAACTGGTGAAAGTATATCAATGGCCTGTGTATTTGCTAATAAATCAGCATAGGAATCAAATTTTTTCAGCCCAAAAGTTTTGCTAATGTATTCGCTACTTTGCTCATCGTGGTCGTAAAAACCAACCAATCTAAAATCTTTTATTTCTAAAATCTTTTCAATATGTTTTTTACTAAGTTCGTTAGCTCCGGCTATGCCAATTTGAATCATTGTTTAACTGTTTAATTTTAAAAATTTGACTTTTAAATCAAAAACAAAGTTAAGTGCAAATGGCATCTGTAATTTATTTTGTGGTTTCAAACTGTAAACAGCGACATTGTTTTAAACCTCTAAATTGAACACTTTATGCAAATAAGGCTGTTTGTGTATAGTAGTTTGAAATGTTCACACTCCAAATGTTTTTATTTAAAAATAAGTAAATGTCATTATCAAATGCTTCCTTATTTTGCAAAGCAATAATGGAAGATACTTATAAAGATAGAGGCGCTCGAAAGCGATTAATACAAGAACTGCGAACCAAAGGAATAGTAGACGAAAAGGTATTAGCAGCTATGTTAAAAATTCCTCGCCATTTCTTTATACAATCGGAATTTAGATCACATGCTTACCAAGACAAAGCTTTTAAAATAGATGCAGGTCAAACCATTAGTCAACCATACACAGTTGCATATCAAACGCAACTTTTACAAATAGAACCAGGAGATAAAGTATTAGAAGTAGGAACTGGTTCCGCTTATCAATCCATTGTTTTATTAGAGTTGGGCGTAAATTTATTTACCATTGAAAGACAAGAAGAATTGTTTAAAAAAGCACATGCACGCATTTCAAAATTTGGATACAAAGCAACATGTATTTTGGGCGATGGAAGCAAAGGATATATTGAAGCGGCTCCTTACGATAAAATTATTGTTACGGCTGGAGCACCAGTTTTACCGGATTCATTAATTAGTCAACTAAAAGTGGGTGGAATTTTAATAATTCCTATTGGCGATAGTAAAATTCAAAAAATGCACAGTATTGTTAAAACTTCGGCAACTACTTTTGAAGAAATAACTTTAGAAAATTTCAAATTTGTGCCTTTAATAGGTGAACAAGCTTGGTAGATTTTTGATTGATGAAATAAAAAAAAGGCGTTTGTTAATTAAAACAAACGCCTTTTTAGTGTTATAAATTTAGCATTATGCTTCTAAATCTTGAATATCTAACATACCAATTGGCTTGCCATTTTCAGTTACTAAAATGGTATCTACTTTTGTTGATTTAAACAATCCTGCAGCTACATTTAACAATGCATCAGACGCTATAGCGATTGATTGATTGTAAGTAAAATCGCCCATTGTATTATTTAAAACATCTCTACCATCTGAAATTAGTTTTCTACGTAAATCACCGTCAGTGAAAACACCTTTTAAACTTCCGTCAGCATTAGTAATGGTTATAGCACCAAAACCATATTCAGTCATTTTTACAATGGCTTCAGCTAAATTAGTATCATCAGAAACAATAGGATTTACGCCATTCAAAGCTTCTTTCACTTTTACAGTCATTAAACGCGTATCTTGAATAAATTGGTCTGTTCCAACCGTTGTAAAATGATTTTCAGTTAACTGCTTCATTATTTTTAAAGGAACAGTAATGGTATGAACGCCTAAGTTTAGCGCATTTCTAATATGCTCCATGGTTCTTACCGATGAGAACATTACTTTGGTATCATAACCATAATGATCAACTGCATCAATTATTTGTGCTACTAAATCTAAAGCATCATGCCCTTGGTCTTGCAAACGACCAACGAGTGGACAAACATATGTTGCGCCAGCTTGCATAGCCATATAAGCTTGTTGTAAGGTATAAACCAAATGCACATTTACCAACATTCCTTCATTGCGTAACATGCGGCAAGCACGAACACCTTCTAATGAAACAGGAATTTTGAAAACAGTTTTTTTAATATCTAAACCTAAGTCTAATTGGCGTTGTGCTTCTTTTAAAATATCTTCTGCAGTATCACCCAATGCTTCAATTTGAAGTACTGGAACAATTTTCGACAGTTTTACAATCATGCCATCTATGTCGGTAATACCTTCACGTTGCATAAAAGTTGGAGTGGTAGTTAAACCATTCAAAAACCCTAATTTAAAGGCTTCTTCAATCTCTTTCAGATTGGCTGAATCTAAATATAATTCCATTGATTATTAGTTTGTTTGTTTAATTTTTTGATTGGCAATATTATCAATTTTATTAAATAAATAATATTTATATTTTATGCTAAATGAATTTGATATCTATAAAAATCTTTTCACTAAAAAATCCATTTACTAATTCGTAAATGGATTTTTTATCATTTCAATTTATAATTATTAAACCGTTTTTGATCTGTAAGTAGTTTTTGAAGCTCCAGCACCTTTGCTATTTGTTTTTGGAGCGGTATTTTTAGGAGCGATGGTTTTTGGAGTAGCAGTTTTTTTAGCAGCTACTTTTTTGGGTTTCTCCTCTTTATTTTCTGATTCTTCCTTTTCATCCGAATCAGTATTTTCTGCTTTTTCAGCCGTTACTAAATTAGCAAAATCAACAATTCCAATTAAGGCATTGTACCAAGTAAAAAACTTTTTGATATCACTATCATATACTCTTTCACTGTCTAATTGAATTAAATCAACCAAAAATTTACGTTGTATTTTTGCATCATCTTTAGCAGTTGGTACATTTCCCGCTGCATGTGCTTTTTGTAGAATTTCCGATAATTTAATATCGCCATCTAATGCATACATGCTAATGTCTTCCAATATACTAACTCTGTCTTGGAAACCAGTTGCAAATTTTTTATTAGCACCAATTGTTTCTAAAATCAATCCGTTTTTTGTACGACCAATAATTTTGTGTAATCCACTTTGGCCTGATACTGCTACAATATCTTTTAATTCCATTAAATCTTTAAATTTTTATTATTGTGCGAAAGTATCATATTATTTTAGAATAGGCACATATTATAGTAGGTAATTTTTTTATGACAATTTTCAGTTGTATAAATTGCTGTAAGCAATGGCATTGCATTTTCATCCGAAATTATTTAGATAATTATTTTTACCAAACGTTTTTTTTACTATCATTGCAGCCCAATTATACCAAAGCAACATAGGTTTTGGTACACCTGCCCGGATGGCGGAATTGGTAGACGCACTAGTCTCAAACACTAGCGAGCAATCGTGCCGGTTCGACTCCGGCTCCGGGTACATTTAAAAGCTTGTAAATTTAATTTATAGGCTTTTTTTGTGTCATTATGTTAGCTTTTGGTTTGGGTTTTTAACAAGCAAATAAAAATAAATACCAATACTTGCTTATGCAAACCACTGAATAATTTTGCATTTGGTTGGTGTTATCACCAACCCTTTTTTAGTTAAAAAATATTACCAAATGCATGATGATATGTACTTTAATGGCCAATATTTTATGCGTAATGCTGTGGCTTATTTAAACTACATTCATAGTCTATTTACAAAAGAACTCACCCTTGTTAAAAAATATGTAACGCTTAATTTTTAAACAATTTCCTGAGTATTTTACATTGACTTAACTTTAGGCCACCGATAGCAGCGTTAATTTTACTTGTTTAGCATATTCCGAAGGTGTTAGGCCTGTTTTACTTTTAAAAATTCTAAAAAACGAGGCGGTAGATTGAAATCCAGAAGATAGTTGTATTTCATCAATATCAATCTTATTCGTATTTTCTATTGCTTCACGAATCATTGATTTAACGTAATTTATCCGGTATTCATTTACTAAACTTCTAAAATTATCTTCAGTATTTGATTTAATGGCATAATATAAATATTTTTTATTGGTGCCCAATACTTTGATTAAATCATCTAATGTGAGCTCTGGGTTCAAATATAATTTTTGGGTTTCCAATACTTCTCTCAATTCAAAATACAAAATTGTATAGTTACCTAAATTAGTTTCAAGATTTAAATTACTTATATCAATGGATTCTTCAGTAATTTCAGGCGAATTAACAGCAGCTTGATTCACTAATTCTTCAGGGGCGCTATTTAAATTATTTTCTATAGCAGCAGCTTGATCAATTAAATTTAATTGGGTCAATTTTTCATTGTTTTTGCGCCAATCAAGCCACTTTTTTATTGAATTAATTTCTTTATCTGAATTTTCAATATTTTCAAAAATTATCTTTTTTCGTTTATTTTCCAAATATTTATAACCTATGAAAATTATTAGTATTAAAACGGACAAGAAAATAATCAAAAATAAAATTTGAATGGTAGCTTTATCTTTGGTTTGTTCTAAATTTTTTAAAGCCAATTTCTTTTCATTTTCTTCCACTTTATACAAGATTTCAAGTTTATTTAATTCGTTAGTCTTACTTTTTTCATAGTATTTTCTATTAAGTTCCACAAAATTTTTATAATATTTTAGTGCATTTTCATGGTCACCAACATATTGGTATGATAGGGAAAGTAAACT
>CAMCQX010000118.1 GCA_945876985.1 Chitinophaga pinensis | reverse complement strand
GTAACCGAAAAAAAATTAGGCGAAATATATAGCCGTTTGGGTGCGGGAAAACCTTTGGCAGAAGCCGAATACAGCTTGTGCAGCCAAATTATTAGAGAAGCAAATGAGTTTGGAATAAAGAATGGTTTAACGCCACTTACTAATTTTGAAACTAGCCAATATTTAATAGAAGATGTTTCGGAAAATCCAATACAAATGACCTTTGGAAAAGAGGGTAAACCACATTATAAAAAAGATGAATTCAGCAATAACGATTTAATGATTAGCCAACTTACTGCTGCTTTAGGAGCAGATGGTTTTACAGTTGAAGAAATGTAACTGCTCAATAAATATTCAAAAAAAGCCAAACTTGAATTTAAGTTTGGTTTTTTTTATGGTTTAAAATGAGGCTAAATTAATTTACCCGAATATTTTATTTTTATCAAAGTGTTTTTAATTCCATATTGAAAAAATACTTTTTGCTCTTCTGTAAATTTTTTATCGTCATCTAAATAAAATATCCTTTCTGTCTTAACTTTTTTCTTGTCATTTTGATAATAAATTTTGTAGTTAATATTAATATTCACTGCTGAACTTTTTAGATTACTTCTTCTAACACCATTATTGGTACTGAGTTTAAAAGTAGCTAATATAAGTAGCCCATTTTTATTGTATATCTCTACTTCTTCTTTACTGCTGTTGTTTTTTAAAACAATTGTTCCATCATTTCCCAAATAAGTTTCTTTTGCAATCATTACTTCAAAATCACTAATTTTTAAATTTACATACTGTGCTTTTGAAACTAAAAATATATTCAAAAGTAATATTGTTATTAAATAAGATTTTTTCATATTTTTTTTTAAATTTGTTTTTCAAAACTAAACAAAAAAATATGAAAAACATTTTAAAAAATTTATTACCCGCTACCATCATTGCAGTAGCCATTTTTGCAGGCTTATCTTTTAAAAACAGTAGCCAAAACAATGCTAACACTATTTACGAATACAAACAGTTTTCTACCATTGAGTCTGTTATTTCAGGAGGATTAGGTCGTTCACGAATTTTAACTACTGACGACAATGGCACATTAATAGAAAAAGATTTAATGAATTTTTATAGTTTAGTCGGAATTAATTTTGGAAACATAGCAAATAATGATAAATCTATAGTTGATAAATTAAATGAATGGACTAGCAACGGATGGGAACTAACAGAGGTTACCTCTGGTGCTCAAACTAATATGAGTAATGGATCTACAAGTAATGGGATATTTATAACTAGATATTTATTTAGAAAACCAAAACAATAAATATTTAAAAAAAGCCAAACTTAAATTCAAGTTTGGCTTTTTTTATGGTTTAAAATGAGGCTAAACCAACGCAGCATTTTTAATTTCTTCTACTATTCCTGGGTCTAATAAAGTAGATGTATCACCAAGGTTTTCAGTTTCTCCTTCCGCAATTTTTCTTAAAATTCTTCTCATAATTTTACCACTTCTTGTTTTGGGTAAACCTGTTACAAATTGAATTTTATCGGGTTTTGCAATGGCACCAATAATGCGAGAAACTGTTTGAATAATATCTTGCTTAGAAAGGTTTTCGTTTTCATGTTGTCCTTTAAAAATTACATAAGCATATATTCCTTGTCCTTTTATATTGTGTGGATAGCCAACAACTGCACTTTCAACCACGCCACTGTGCATATTAATAGCATTTTCAACTTCAGCAGTTCCAATTCTATGTCCACTTACATTTAAAACATCATCTACACGGCCAGTAATTCTGTAGTTTCCATCTTCATCTCGTAGGCATCCATCGCCTGTAAAATACATGTTTTCATAATTACTAAAATAGGTTGTTTTGCATCTTTCATGGTCGCCATAAGTAGTTCGAATAATTCCTGGCCAAGGCTGCTTAATACATAAATTTCCACTAACCAAATTTCCTAAAATTTCAACACCATTTTCATTAACCAAACAAGGCAATACTCCCGGCATTGGCAAAGTAGCATGAGCGGGTTTTTGAGGAGTTACACCGGCCAAACTTGTAATCATAATTCCACCAGTTTCTGTTTGCCACCACGTATCAACGATTGGGCATTTTTCTTTTCCAATATTTTTATAATACCATTGCCATGCTTCTTCATTTATTGGCTCACCAACGGAACCCAAAACTTTCAATGAACTTAAGTCCTTGTCTTTTACAAAATCTAACCCAAAAGCCATTAAACTTCTAATGGCAGTAGGAGCGGTATATAAAATATCTACTTTGTGTTTTTCTACTATATCCCAAAACCTTCCAGCATCGGGCCAAGTAGGAATTCCTTCAAACATTAAACTAGTTGCTCCAGCACTTAAAGGGCCATATAAAATATAACTATGTCCTGTAATCCAACCTATATCCGCAGTACAAAAATGTATTTGTTTGGGTTGATATTGGAATGTATTTACAAAAGTATAATTGGTCCAAACCATATATCCCGCAATGCTGTGAACTACACCTTTTGGTTTGCCAGTAGAACCCGAAGTATATAAAATAAACAAGGGGTCTTCAGCATCCATTTCTTCAGCGGGGAAACTAACTTTTCCATTTTGTTCTACTTGTTGTTCGGCATGTTTCATTTCAACTTCCCACCAAACATCTCGGCCATTTAGCATACTAACAGGAGTTCGAGTTCTGTTATAAACAATTACTTTTTTTACGGTTTTGTTTCCAATCAATGAATCGTCAATTACACTTTTTAAAGGAATGTCTTTGTTGCCTCTAAAAGCGCCATCGCAGGTAATAATAAATGCTGCTTGTGCATCCAATAACCTATCGGCAATACTTTGAGCAGAAAAACCACCAAAAATAACGGAATGAATGGCACCAATTCTTGCACAGCCCAAAACTGCATAAGAAAGTTCAGGAATCATACCCATATAAATACAAACCCTATCACCTTTTTTAACGCCTAAATTTTTAAGCATTTGTGCTACTTCACATACGCGTTTGTGTAAACGATTATAAGTTACAATCCTGGTTTTTTCTTCAGGGTTGTTTGGCTCCCAAATGATAGCTGCTTGTTCTCCAATTTTATCTAAATGTCTGTCGATACAGTTTTCTGTAATGTTTAATTTTCCTCCTTCAAACCATTTAATATTTGGCTCTTTAAAATTCCAATTTGAAACCTTATCCCACTTTTTTTTCCAAGTAAAATTTTCAGCTATATCGCCCCAAAATTCTTCAGGATTTTCAATGCTTTTTTGATATGCTTCATTGTACTCATCTATGTTTTTTATTTGATATGGATAATCCATTTTTTGCTTATTTAATTTGTACGAATATAAAATGACTAGCAATAAATTTTAAAACAAATTGATAAATAAGTATAGTTATGATAAAGATTTGTTTATGGAAAAACATTTATAAAACAAAAAAGCAAATGTAATTTATTTGCCTTTTCAGTTTTATAATTAATGATGATGGCCTTCAGGCCCATGAACATGTCCATGAGCAATTTCATCATCTGTAGCCTCTCTAATTTCCATTACTTCAATGTCAAAATTTAGTTCTACGCCAGCTAAAGGATGGTTTCCATCAACAGTAACAGTTTCAGCATCTATAGCTTTAATATTAACTAAAAAACGTTGTTCGTCAGATCCAGCTTCAAACTGCATTCCTACATTTATTTCTTGCCCAGCAAAAGCACTCACAGGAACTTGTTGTACCATTTCGTTTTGGTAATTTCCATATCCTTTTTCAGGACTAACTTTCAATTGAAATTTATTTCCAACTTCTTTGCCATCTAAACCTTCTTCCATTCCCGGAATTAAGTGACCTAAGCCATGAATAAAATTTAACGGACCTCTTCCATTGCTAGAATCTAAAACTGTTCCTTCATTATTGGTCAATGTATAATGAATAGCTACTACTTTGTTCAAACTTACTTTCATAATCATTTGTTTTAAGGGTGTTTTCCCTTTTTGTTTATATTTTTAAAAGAAGCAAATATTAACTTTTAAAAACACTTTTCAAGTAAAAACACTTTTAAAAATGCTTAATTTTTGATATGAAGAAGATAATAATTCTATTAGGTTATCAAGCATAAAAATTAACTTTTCAATCTTTAACTTTTTTTATAATTTCTTAATTAAAATATAATACACTAAAAACTCGATTCGCTCATTTAAATCAATAAAAAAAGTATTTAATTTATTAAATCATAAATTAAATTAATTCAGTAAGTATTTTTACATTAGGAAATTATAAAAAAAAAACATTAGTTTTACATCTTAATAAAATTATTTATTTATGAAAAATATTATTACATTATTGATGCTATTTGTAGTTACAATAATACTACATGCTCAACCAAAACCAGCTGTAAAACCAGGTACTCCGGTAGTTCCGGGTGTTCCAAGTAAACCAAAAGTAAGTCCTTATGTACTTAAAAAGGATTATGATGAAATGTTGTTAAATTTTGATGCTAAAGTTAAATCGGCTACCAATGCAAACGCAGGTTTAAGAAACTTAATTGGCAGAAAAGATAAAGAAATTGAATCCCTGGGCGAAAAAATGATACAAGTTGAAGAAATTTTAAATTCTACAGCTTTTAAAGTTTCTAATACTGAAGATTCATTGGACAAAACACGCTTCTCAATAGAAGAATTCAGGAAAAGTACAGAAGAAAAATTTGTCGAAAATAATGCTACTCATGAAGCAGCTAGCAGTAAAATGCTTATGTTTTTTGGCATTGGAATATTAATAGCTGTTGGCTTTTTCATGTTTTTATTAATGCAATTAGGAAAACTAAAAAAATCAATGTTAAGTCACCACATAAATGCTGAAATTAAGCTTCATGAAACGATTGCTGAATTAGTTGAAAAACAAAAAGCGGAACTTGATAATGTAAAAAGTAATTTAGAAAGAGACAACAGAATTTTAAACCAAAGTTTATCAAAAGCAATTGCTGATGAAGGAATAAGAGTAAACCTTGAAATTCAAAAAATAAGTGCTGAACTAAAAAAATAAATTGAATAAATTATTTATAAAAAGGCTGTTGAATATTCAATAGCCTTTTTTTTGGAAATGTATTTTTTAAAAATGTTTGCTAATAAAATATACCAAAGCAACAATAAACAAGATGATTACTATTCTTACAAAGCTTTTTATTAATAAACTTATGTAAGCCAAAACAGCAAATATTAAAGCTGCTATTCCAATATATAACATTGATTTATCGTAAGAAAATCCGGTTTCCAAAATCCATTTACCAAAAGGAAAACTTGGTTTTAAATGCTGAATTTTTACATGAAAATATTCTAAAAAAGCCATTCCACTAATTATCGGAGCAGCAATCATTAATAATATCGAAAATGCTTTTGTTGTCAGTGATTTCATTATTTTTTTAAGCAATAGCTGCTTCTACTTTTGCCAATAATTCATCTGCTTTTGCATGGTTGTTTGCCAATAAATTTTTTGCTTCAGCAATAAGGTTTTCAGCAAATGTTCTGTCTTTTAAATCTTTTGCATTTACCATTACGTTAAAATAGGCACCTCTTACTGCAGTTTTTACACAAAGCACGCCAACGCCAGCATCAGTCACTGAATTTTGGTTTCCTTTTTCAATCATTGCGCCTAATAAATTCAAAGATTCTGAAGCAGTTTGCATTACTTTAAAAGGAACTTCACAAGCATATTTTGTAGCATTTTCAATAGCTAAAATTCTAGCTGCTTTTTCATCTTCTGTTGCCTTTGGCAATCCA
>CAMCQX010000117.1 GCA_945876985.1 Chitinophaga pinensis | reverse complement strand
ACTAATATATTCAATGGTTTCAGGCATATTTACCACCTCTCCCCTACACATATTTAACAGGTAAATATTTTTCTTGAATTTACCCAAGAAATTACCATTTACCATATTTTTAGTTTCAGTAGTAAGCGGCACATGAAGTGATAAAATATCGACTTTTTCAAAAATTTCCTCCAAATTTGCTTCTTGGGCATTTTGGTTCGAATAATTTGTTAAATATTTGTCATATGTCAAAACTTTAACATCAAAACCGGATAATTTTTTGGCAAAAGCTTTTCCTGTGTTTCCAAAACCAATAATTCCAATTGTTTTTCCGTTCAATTCTATTCCCCTATTTTTCTCACGGTCCCAAATTTTGTTTTGAACTTGGAAATTGGCAACATTTATATTCCTAAATAAATTCAATAAAGCGCCTAAAGTAAATTCACCTACCGCATCAGCATTTGCCTCGCCAGCATTGATACAATTAATGTTTTGTTGCGCAGCAATGGTTAAATCAATATTGTCTAATCCACTTCCTGCTCTGGCTATTATTTTTAAATTTTTGGCAGCCTCAAAAATTTCACTGTCAATGAGCGTTTTGGTTCTTACCACCAACACCTCAAAAGGTGCAATGATTGCAATAATTTCTGCTCGGTTGATGTTTGGTAAATAGGTTACGGAATAACCAATTTCTTCTAAACCATTTATAAGTAAGTCAGCTACATCGTCTATAATTAAAACTTTCACGGGTGCAATAAAGTTAAATTTTACCACAGATTTCAAAGATTATAATGATTATTTTTTATTGGTAGCACAGTTTATTGAAAGGTTGCCGCAGATTTCACAGAATACATAGATTTTTTTTAGAATCAATGCTTGCGGGAACCGTCATGCTGAGGAACGAAGCATCTATACAAAGTTAAACAAATGTAAAAGTTCCTTCACTACGTTCAGGATGACGTTCCCGCACCGTTTTAACTGTAATTGTTTTTAGAATTGTTCTCGGTTGGTGTCCTCATCAATCGAAAATATAATATTCCGTAATTTTTTCGATTGATTATACAGAAAACGCAGATGATTTTTTAAAAACTAAAAATGTACTTTACTTATTTACCATGGAACAAAACTTCTTTATTCAATCAAAAATCTCTAATTCGGAAATCAAAAATCATGTAATACTCAACAAAATCAATTTTTATTTCCTAATATCGAAGCTTGAATATGATGATACTTTTTAGAATTTTAGTTGCACCTTTTGCCTTATTATATGGCTGTATTTTATACATAAGAAATACATGCTATAACAAAGGTTTATTGACCGAAACCTCCTTTGAATTACCTATTATAAATGTTGGAAATCTAGCATTTGGCGGTACAGGAAAAACTCCTCATATTGAATATCTGATTCATTTACTGAAACCTAAATATAAAGTAGCCGTTTTAAGCCGAGGTTATAAACGTAAAACCATTGGTTATTTTTTTGCAAGCAATGAAAGTACCGCTGCCCAAATTGGCGATGAACCAAGACAAATCAAGCAAAAGTTTAAAAATGAAATTGATTTAGCAGTTTCGGAAAACAGGGTGATTGGCGTGCCCAATTTATTATTTGATTCACCCGAAACCGATATTATTTTACTAGATGACGCTTTTCAACACCGCGCTATCAAAGCTGGATTGAATATTTTATTGACCGATTACAATAATTTATTTACCCATGATTTTTTAACGCCTTCGGGAACTTTACGCGAATACCGAGCTGGTTACAAACGTGCAGATATCATAATAGTTACCAAATGTAATGCTGATTTAGCTGAAAGCGAAAAAAAACAAATTATTGCCGATATAAATCCTTTAGCCCACCAAAAAGTATATTTTTCTTACCAAAAATTCAGTGATTTGGTTCATTATTATAACAATACTATTTTGCCAATTCATGAAATAAGAAATATTGATTTACTATTGTTTAGTGGCATTGCCAAGGCAACTAGTTTTGAAAATTATTTAGAAACCAACTCAAAAACTATCATTGATGCTTGGCAATTTGGCGACCATCACGATTTTACAATCGAAGAAATAACAAAACTATTAGCTGCATTCGATTCCAGTTCGTCAAGCAATAAAATAATTATAAGTACCGAAAAAGACAGCATGCGTTTAATGACGGATGAATTTAAAGCTTTGCTTCAAAACTATCCAATTTATTATTTACCATTAGAAATAGCCTTTTTCGAGAACGATAAAATCAATTTTAACAAGCAAATTTTAAATTATGTTGACCAAAATAAAAGAAGCTATTGAGTATATTAATAGTAAAACACAAATAAAACCTGAAACTGGAATTATACTTGGAACAGGTTTGGGCGCATTAGTGAACGAATGTGAAGTAATTGACACCATCAACTATGAAGACATTCCAAATTTTCCCGTAAGCACAGTGGAAAGCCACACTGGCCGATTAATTTTTGGTTATATTAATAAAAAACCGGTAGTAATTATGCAAGGCCGCTTTCATTACTACGAAGGTTACAGCATGCAAGAAGTAACTTTTCCGGTGAGGGTTTTTAAGTTTTTAGGAATTCAAAAACTATTAATCAGCAATGCATCGGGAGGTTTAAACCGAAACATAAAAGTGAGTGAATTAATGTTATTAACAGACCATTTGAATTTATTACCCGAAACTCCATTAAGAGGCAAACATTACAAAGAATTTGGACCGCGTTTCCCGCAAATGAATGAACCATACAGCCTAGTTTTAATTGAAAAAGCGAGAGAAATTGCAAAGCAACACAACATAAAACTCCACGAGGGTTGTTATGCTGCAGTGCAAGGACCAGCTTTAGAAACAAGGGCTGAATACAAAATGTTAGACATTTTAGGAGCAGATGCAGTGGGCATGAGTACCGTTCCTGAAACTATTGTAGCCGTTCAAATGGGCATACCTGTTTGTGCCATTTCGGTTATTACCGATTTAGGTTTTCCTGAAGGAAATGAAACAGTAAGCATGGAGTCAATTATAGCTGCTGCTAATAGCGCTCAACCATTGTTGACAAAATTATTTAGTGAATTGGTTTAAGTGTTACAAAACCACTTAATAATTATATAAGATTACATTTTAAAAACTAAGTTGGTGTTTTAATTCATAAAACCTATTTTCGCACCCTTTAAAAATTAAAATAAACAATACAATAAAATAAATGATACAAAGTGTAATGTACGCAATACCCTTGTTGGGTGTAGTTGGCCTAATAGTAATGGCCATTAAAAGTGCTTGGGTTAACAAGCAAGATGCAGGTGATAAAAACATGCAAGAATTGGCAGGTTATATAGCCGATGGTGCCATGGCCTTTTTAAAAGCCGAATGGAAAGTATTAAGTATTTTTGTGGTTTTTGCTGCAGCTTTATTAGCTTATTCAGGAACTATTCATGAAGTAAATGGTAAAGAAATTCACGGAAGTTGGATTATTTCTATTGCCTTTATTATAGGTGCAGTATTCTCGGCTACTGCTGGTTATATTGGTATGAAAGTAGCTACTAAAGCAAATGTTAGAACTACACAAGCTGCTAGAACTAGTTTAAAACAAGCTTTAAAAGTTTCGTTTACAGGTGGTACCGTAATGGGTTTAGGTGTAGCTGGTTTAGCAATTTTAGGATTAGGTGGATTATTCATTGTATTCCTAAATATTTTTGCTGGCTTAGGTACAAATACTGTTAAAACTGCTATTGAAGTACTAACAGGATTTTCTTTAGGAGCTGAATCTATTGCTTTATTTGCTCGTGTTGGTGGTGGTATTTATACCAAAGCTGCAGACGTTGGAGCTGATTTAGTAGGAAAAGTAGAGGCTGGTATTCCTGAAGATGATGTTAGAAATCCTGCAACCATTGCCGATAACGTAGGTGATAATGTAGGTGATGTAGCGGGTATGGGTGCCGATTTATTTGGTTCATACGTAGCAACTATTTTAGCTACCATGGTTTTAGGACAAGAAGTTGTTGTTGCCGATAATTTTGGTGGCATGTCGCCCATATTATTGCCCATGGTAATTTGTGGATTAGGCATTTTATTTTCAATCGTTGGAACTTGGTTCGTTACTATTAAAGATGACAAGTCAAATGTTCAAAATGCTTTAAATTTAGGAAATTGGGCTTCTATGGCTTTAACTGTTATCGCTTCTTATTTTATAGTAAACTGGATGTTACCTGAAGGAATTATTTCTTTACGTGGTGTTGAATTTACCAAAAATGGTGTATTTGGTGCTATATTAGTTGGAACTGCAGTTGGTGCAATTATGAGTATAGTTACAGAATATTACACCGCAATGGGTAAGGCTCCTGTATTGTCAATTATTAAACAATCAGCAACTGGTCATGCTACCAATATCATTGGTGGTTTATCAGTTGGAATGAAATCAACCGTTATTCCAATATTGACTTTAGCTGCTGGTATTATGGGTTCATATTATTGTGCAGGTTTATATGGTGTGGCAATAGCTGCTGCTGGTATGATGGCAACTACTGCTATGCAATTAGCCATTGATGCTTTTGGTCCTATTGCGGATAACGCAGGTGGAATTGCCGAAATGAGTCAGTTACCTCCTGAAGTTCGTGAACGTACCGATAATTTAGATGCAGTAGGAAATACCACTGCAGCTACTGGAAAAGGATTTGCCATTGCTTCGGCAGCATTAACCTCTTTAGCATTATTTGCTGCATTTGTTGGTATTGCTGGAATTGATGCCATCAATATTTATAAAGCAAATGTATTAGCTGGTTTATTTGTTGGTGCTATGATTCCATTTATATTTTCAGCATTATGTATTCAAGCAGTTGGAAAAGCTGCCATGGATATGGTTCAAGAAGTTCGCAGACAATTCCGCGAAATTCCAGGAATTATGGAGTATAAAGCTAAACCAGAATATGAAAAATGTGTAGCTATTTCAACGGAAGCTTCTATCAGAGAAATGATGTTGCCTGGTGCAATTGCATTAATTACTCCTATTATAGTTGGTTTCACTTTTGGCCCTGAAGTATTAGGTGGTTTATTAGCTGGTGTTACAGTAAGTGGTGTGTTAA
Organism: Chitinophaga pinensis; assembly: GCA_945876985.1. Lineage (GTDB taxonomy): Bacteria > Bacteroidota > Bacteroidia > UKL13-3 > UKL13-3 > JAAFJM01. The sequence continues at coordinate 753 of CAMCQX010000117.1, read as the reverse complement.
TGGGAATTTTCCAAAGTAACGCAGGAGGAGCATGGGATAACGCTAAAAAATCGTTTGAAAAAGGGGTAGAAATTAACGGTGAAATGTTCTATAAAAAATCGGAGCCACATAAAGCTTCAGTTACTGGTGATACTGTAGGTGATCCTTTCAAAGATACTTCGGGTCCTTCTATGAATATTTTTATCAAATTAATGTAGATTGTTTCTTTAGTAATTGCTCCTTATATAGCTGTTCAAGGTGGTTTAACAGACGAAGCTGGAATGGTAAATGGTGCAAAAACTGAATGCTGCGCAATGGATTCTATGGATATGAGTCATTGTGAAATGATGGGCAATTGCGATATGAGCAAATGCATGGAAATGACCAAAGAAGAATGCGCTGCTTATTGCGATAGCATGAAATGTACTCCAGCACAAAAAGAAATGTGCCAAAGCATGTATGGTGCCGATGGAAAATTTGATATGGCTAAATGCAAAGCAATGTGTGGAATGGAAAGTGCTTGCATGGAAGGTTGCGATAAAGGTTGTAAAACCGAAGAAGAATGCATGAAAAACTGTGATAAAGCTTGTGTAGCTGCTCACAAAGAAGGTAAAGCTTGTTGTGATGAAGGCGAAAAAGAAGGTCATAGCAAAGACAAAAAATAATTAAATAGATTAAGTTTTAATATAAAAAACACGCTCTCGGGCGTGTTTTTTTGTTTATTCACATTATTCTTTTTAAAATAAATTTGATTGTTATTTAAATGTAAATAAA
>CAMCQX010000116.1 GCA_945876985.1 Chitinophaga pinensis | reverse complement strand
TTAAAAATTAAAATAATTCCAATGGCAGCAAGCATCCCTTTTATAACCGATGAAGGCACAAAGTTTCCAATGATTCCCGCTCCTATTAAGCCTAATATTAACTGAATAATTCCTGCAATAAAAAGTGCTGTTAAAAACACTTCAAAGCTACCAAGTTGCTGAATAGCGGTTAATACAATTACAGTTAAACCAGCGGCCGGTCCGCTCACACTGGTATGTGAACCACTTAAATAGCCAACTATTATTCCACCACAAATTCCAGCTATAATTCCAGCAACTAAAGGTGCGCCCGATGCCAATGATATTCCTAAACACAAAGGCAAAGCAATAAAAAACACCACAATAGATGATGAAATGTCGGACTTAAATGTTTCTTTTGATATCATGTTTTTTTAATTGGTTCAAATATAGTTTTTGTAATGTATTTGGCAAAAAAAAAGAAAATATTATTCTTGAAAATAATTTTTGAAATTAGTTTTATTAAATTAGAAAAACTTAATATTGAACCTGTTATTTCAAGTATCCATTTCGGTCGTTGAGCTTGTTAAAAAGACTTAAACACTTCGACAAGCTCAGTGATCGCTTGTTTAAATGAAATGAAACCAATTAAAACAATGAAGAAACCAATAATTTTTATACTGTTATTTATTTTGAAATTGAATGGAATAACTGCGCAAGTAAATGTTTATTTCAATCCAATGTTTGTTGGAAACAAATTGGAGTTAAATAAACAGTATTTTATAGTAAATTCTACTAATAGTATTCAAATAGAAACGCTCAAATTTTATATATCAAACATGGAGTTTTATAATACCGAACAATTGGTATTTAAAGAAAAAAATAGTTTTCATTTAATAGATGCTGAAGATAGTACAACATTCAATTTGATGATTAATTTAAAACCAAACATAAACTTTAACCAAATAAAATTCAATATTGGCATTGATAGCATTACTAATTATGGTGGCGCAATGGGTGGCGATTTAGATCCAACAAAAGGAATGTATTGGACTTGGCAAAACGGTTATATTAATTTTAAAATAGAAGGAAAAAGCAATTTGAGTATTGCTAAAAGCAATGACTTTTTGTTCCATTTGGGTGGTTATCAAAATGCATTTAGCACTCTACAAACCATTCAATTACCCGTTCAAAATAGTCAAGTTATTCCAATAAACATGGCCATTGATAAATGGATAAATGAAATAGATTTAGCAAAACAAAACCATATCATGTCGCCAAGTAAAGAGGCTGTAATACTTTCCAATAAACTTTCTACCATTTTTAGTGTTACTAAATAAATGAAAATAAAAACGATTGTTATTGGTTTTATTATAATCCTATTATTTGCTTTTGCGAGTGCTGACAAATCATTGTTTACCACACCCAAAAACTGGCCAAAACCTGTTTATAATTTTAAGAAAAATCAATTAACAGATTCAAAAATATTATTGGGAAGGGTATTGTTTTACGATCCAATTCTCTCAAGGAATAATACCATTTCGTGCGCTAATTGTCATTCGCAATATACAGCATTTACACATGTAGACCATGCCTTGAGTCATGGAATAGATGATAGAATTGGAACTAGAAATTCACTTGCTTTGATGAATTTAGCGTGGCATCAATCATTCATGTGGGATGGTGCTATCAATCATTTAGACATGCAAGCATTAGCTCCTATTAGTCATCACGATGAGATGGATGAAAACATTAAACATGTAACTGAAAAACTACAAGCTTCTAAAATTTATCAATTGCTATTTTACAATGCTTTTAATGATAGTACTATTACTGGCGAAAATACATTGAAAGCCATTTCACAATTCATGTTAATAATGGTAAGTGCTAACTCCAAATACGATAAGGTAAAACGCATGGAAGATTCGTTTACCAAGCAAGAAGAAAATGGTTATAGGTTATTTAAACAAAACTGTGCTTCATGCCATACAGAACCATTATTTACAAATAGGGAGTTTGAAAACAATGGAATTCCAATTGATAGTTTGTTAAATGACATTGGTAGAAAAAGAATTACTCAAAACGACCAAGATTATTTGAAATTTAAAGTGCCAACATTGCGAAATATTGAGTTTTCGAATCCTTATATGCACGATGGACGTTTTAAAAGAATTTATGAGGTAATTAATCATTATACTAATATTCAAAAAAGTAAAACATTGTCGCTCAAATTACAAAAACAAATTATCCTTACTTCCAATGAAAAGGTAGATTTAACAGCGTTCTTGCTAACTTTAACCGATAAGGGATTTTTGTTTAATCCTAAATTTGGTTTCCCTAAGGAAGTACTTTTGAAATAGCTGCTAGCTTCTGGCTTCTAGCATTTTCATAATTCATACTTCATACTTCATACTTCAAAAACTACTCCGTTTCGTATATAATTAATCCAGTTCTTATTTTGGGTTCAATCCAAGTAGATTTTGGAGGCATAATTAAGTTTTCGTCAGCTATTTGTTTTATTTCCTCAATGCTTGTTGGGAATAAAGTTATTGCTAAATCAAAATCTCCGCTATCCACCGCACTTTGTAATGGCAACAATCCCCTACTTCCGTCCAAAAAACTTAAACGTTTATCGGTTTTACTATCGGTAATGTTAAAAATTCGTTTAAGAATAAACTCTTCTACAATGCTTACGTCCAAATTTGCTAATGTTCCGTTTAGTTCTGCTTTGAATTCCGCTTTCAATGTTAAATCATACGCATCGTTGTTTAAATAAATACCAAATTCCTGCTTTTCTAATGGCTGCACCGGAATATGTCCACAAGGCATAATGTTAAAATATAGACCAATTTTATCCATAAAATCATCCGCATTTACCACCGCTTCATCTTTTACCAAACGATGGTATTCAAAAATGTGAAGCTTGTTAAATGGGATTAAACAAACCGGAAAAAAATTAAATAATTCTGAGCCATCGTAATCAACTTTTTTAGCCCTTTTGTTTTTAGCAAAAGTAGCACTGCCGCCACTTCTATGATGTCCATCGGCAATGTATAAATGATTGATTTGTGCAAACGCATGTTCTATTTTTGCCAAATCAGCTGCATTGTTCACTGGCCATAAATTATGTTTTATTTGGTCTTGACTTATAAAATTATATTCGGGTGCATGGCTATGAATGGTTCGGTAAATCACCTCTTCTATATCGGCATTATCGGGATATGTTAACAGGATGGGATTTCCCAAACCACTAAAAAATTCAATATGTTCCGCTAACTCATTTTCCTTTTCGGTAATGGTGTTTTCATGTTTTAAAATAACGTTATTATTATAATCATCAATGGAAGCCGCAGCTATTAATGTATTAAATGCCACACTTCCTTTAATTAATCTGTATACATAATAATGAGGGTCAGTATCTTTGATTAACACTTGTTCGGCTTTGAATTTATTTAAGTATTCTAAACCTAATGGAAAGTGTTTAGCCGGATTTTTCTTTTCGCCCTTGAAATGTAAAGTTGGCTTTACCACATGCAAATAGCTGTATGGATTACGCATTATTTCATGCAATGAAAGTTCGCGTAAACTACTATCGTAACTGGGTGCGGATACTTGTGCTGCTTTATCGCGAGCCGGACGTAATGCAGCAAAAGGTTTTATTATAGCCATAAATTTAATTTAACCCAGCAATAATAATTTTTTTAGTTGAAAGTTGAAGTTGATAGTTATTAGTTGATATTGTAAATTAACAGAGATAAGTGTTTTAAGTTTATTTACTTAAAGTATACAACCCTAAGTAAACGTGAAACTTTAAGTATCTTTCTTCCATAAAAAAAATATAAGCCACTCTTGGAAATTTTAAGCTTCACTAAGCGATGGGTACTTAAAATAAATAATAAAATTCAACTATGTGATTCATATGAAAAAAGCGCCAAGTTTAATGTGCATGTTTAATGCTACTCCGAATATAAACTAATATTATGTAGTTATTTTAATACCATTTTTTTACAATTGGAATTTAATCTTGTAAATTATAATTTTAGATTTGTGGCGTATAAATATAATTTATGATAAAGTTAATTACAAAAAATAAATTAAAAAAAAGCGCTGTAGCAATATTGCTATTTGCTACAAGCAATGGATTTAGTCAGAGTTACAATACACTTTGGATTCCTGACACCCTTTCTGGAACTAATTTTAACTTAAATATAAAAGACACTTTTGCTCAAATTGTAAACACCGGAAACCAAACCATCACAGGTGGTATCAATGGTAAAATTTGGGGACCAACTTTGTTTTTTAACAAAGGCGATGTGGTTCACATGAATGTGAAAAATGGTTTAAATGATTCTACTACCATTCATTGGCATGGCATGCATTTGCCAGCTGTAATGGACGGTGGACCTCATCAAATTATTCCTCCAGGAACTGTATGGCAACCATATTGGGAGGTAAAAAACAATGCTGCTACGTATTGGTATCACCCACATTTACATGAAATGACCATGGATCAAATTACCAAAGGTATTGGTGGATTAATTATAGTAAGAGACGAAATAGAATCAAAATTGGCATTGCCAAGAACTTATGGCGTTGATGATATTCCATTGGTATTAACAGATAGAGATTTCAACACTTCAAATCAATTTGTTGCAGTTCCTTATGGCGATACCATGATGGTAAATGGAACATTGCGTCCGCAGTTTAATATACCTGCACAAGTAATTCGTTTTAGAATTTTAAATGCCGCCATAGAACGTTCGTATAATTTAGGTTTTAGCGATAACAGAACATTCCAAATTATTACTTCCGATGGTGGTTTATTAAATGCACCTGTTCCCGTAACACGTTATTTATTACATGCTGGTGAACGCGTTGAAATTTTGGTAAATTGTGGGACTGATTTAGGTAAATCATTAGACTTAAAAGCTTATAATTCTACTTTAGGAAACTTTGTTGCTGGTGGCGAAGCATTTGTTAATGGTCCTTTTGGAAATGCATTGGGTAAAAAAGATTTCAATATTGTTCACTTTAATATTGTTGCTCAAAACAGCAAAGCCATTACTACCATTCCATCTGTATTAACCACCAATGTATTGTTAAAAGAAGCTGATGCAATGATTACCAGAAAGCTTACCATTAGCGATAGTTCAGGTGTAACCAAACCAGTTATATTAGGTCCAAATGCTTTTATAATAAACCATAAATTATTTGATATCAATTACAATGAATACAATGTTCCATTAAACAATACTGAAATATGGGAAATTACTAGCAGCTCTATATTTGGACATCCGTTCCATATTCATGATGTGGAGTTTAATATTTTGTCGGTAAATGGTGTAGCACCTGCAGCAGCTCAAGCAGGGTGGAAAGACGTAGTATTTATCCCTGGTAGAACCGGTACAACTCCAGCAGTGGTAAAGTTCATTGCTAAGTTTGATGATTTTGCAGATTCATTGCATCCATTTATGTACCATTGCCATATATCACTTCACGAAGATGAAGGCATGATGGGACAATTTGTGGTAACTGATAAAAAATCAAGTGGTATCAATAACATTGACAAAAATGCAAATGATTTCAGTGTATATCCAAATCCTGCCAATGAAAAGTTATTCTTTAATTTCAATAATCCAACTGCCAAAGTATATTATGTTTCAATATTAAATTTAGTAGGTAAAGCAGTCATGATGTTACCTCGTCCGGAATGGCAAAACGGTATTGATATATCAAACCTAGCTACAGGAACTTATTTTGTTCAATTAACAGATGATGAAACGAAAACTACCACTGTTAAAAAGTTTGTAAAGGAATAGTTTATTTGGTCACTGAGCTTGTCGA
>CAMCQX010000115.1 GCA_945876985.1 Chitinophaga pinensis | reverse complement strand
TTTCCTTTAATTGATAGAAGTGATAGCATTGAAAATGTGTTTTATGCCGAAACAGATGCCGATCATTGGTTTGGTGCTATTTATTATAAAATCATAAAAACTCAAACTCAAAAAGGTACTTATTATACCTTATTAGGTTGGGATGGAGCCACAAGAAAAAGTAACAAAAAAATTGCTGATGTTTTATTTTTCAGAGACAATGAACCATTTTTTGGTGTACCTATTTTTGATATAAAAACCAAGAAACCTTTGTACAGAATGATTTGGGAATTTAACAATTATGCAACCATGACTTTGCGTTATGAGGAAAAAAGAAAGCTTTTCATTTATGAAAATATTATTCCTCCAAAACCTGATAATGCTGGTATGTACGAAACTTATTTACCCGATGGTAGCTATGATTTTATGACTTGGAACGGCAAAGTTTGGGAAAAACAAAAAGGCATTGTTACCGATTTTCAAATGAAATAAATAGTGTTTATTTTTTTATAAAAAATTCATAGCCCGTTGTTTGTGTTTTAGTTTAATGGCTTGCCCGCTGATAACGCAGATAAACGCAGATAGTTTGCTTATAGTACGACCTGTCTCGCAAGTCATTCCGGAGTCCCGCTTAGCGGGATCTTTGAAAACCAAGCACAAATCCATTAGCTAACCAACTCCCATAACAAGGAAGATGCTTCCAGCATGACGTTTATTTGTGTTTGTTCTAGCTCGTTGTTGGTGTTTTAGTTTAATGGCTTGCCCGCTGATAGCGCAGATAAACGCAGATAGTTTGCTTATAGTACGACCTCTTTCGCAGTTCATTCCGAAGTCCCGCTTAGCGGGATCCTTGAAAACCAAGCACAAAACCATTAGCTAACCATCTCCTAAAACAAGGAAGATGATTCCAGCATGACGATTGTTTGTGTTTGTTTAGCTGCTGGCTTTTTTTTTAAAACTTTGTCAAAGTCTTGAACTTTGACAAAGTGTTGAGCAGTACCTAAAGTCATTCCGTAGTCACGCTTAGCGGGATTCCTTCCAAACAAAGCACCTAACCATTAGCTAACAAACTCCTGTAACAAGGAAGATGCTTCCAACATGACGTTTGTTTGTGTTTGTTTTTACATCATTCATACCGTTGGCTATACTTCGACAAGTTCAGTAACCGCGAACGGCTATTCATCATTCATCATTCAAATAGGTGTATGGATTCGGCAGGCTCACCATGACAAAAAAATTGGCTTACCATAACATCAAACATTCTCAACTCGCAACCCGCAACTCGTAACCCGCAACTCGCAACCCGTAACCCGCAACCCGAAAACCCGCATCTCAGCTTGCTTTTTTCAAATACTCGTTGGCTTTGGTTTTATAATAAGGTTTTAGTTCGGTAGGAACAGTTTTCAATATTTCAGTTTCCTTGTTTTTCTTATCTATGTATTTATCAAATGCCGGAGGAGGTGCAGTTCGGTCCTTTTCCTTGCTTTGTTCTGCTTCGCGTTTTTTATCTTGTTCTTGTTTCTTTTCAGCCTTTTCACTTTCTAACATTCTGGTCAAAATATCTTGTTGTCTATTAATAGTTTCTTGCGTTAAGCGTTTATTAAACAATTCTTTTTCTGTTTCTTCCATTTGCTTTTGCATTTCTTGCAATTTTCCATTTCCGCCCATTCCTTCTTTTTCTTTGGCATCCATTTGGCTCATCATTTTTTGCAATTGTTGTCTAATTGCCATTTGTTGCGCAGCCATTCTAGCAAAACCTTCACTTCCCATTCCTTGACCTTCGCCAGGTTTTTGGCCCGGTTTATTGCCTTTTTCACTGCCATTTTTATTCTGCCCTTCGCGCAATTGTTTGTTCAGCTCTTCTTGCATTTTCTTCAATTGACTCATGCTTTTATTGCCCGAACCCTTGCCCTTTCCTTTGCCTTTTCCTGGTTTTGGCTTACCACCTTTTTTGCCTTCTCCATCACTGTCTTTGCCATTTTGTTCGTTCTGCATTTGTTTCAATACATCACTTAACATTACCGCTAAATTATTCATGTGGGTCATGGCTGTTTGTTGGCTGGTTCTAATTTGAGGAATGTTACGGGTACCAAAATTAGTAGTAGCCTTATCCATATGAAAGTTCATTTTAGTTACTTCTTTGTCAATAAACGAACTGATTTCAGCTACTCTTTTGCTCAATGCAGTTAAACTATCTTCTATAATTTTAGCATTGTCTTTTAAATAACGTTGCTCCTGCCCTAGCGTTACAAATTGCGGATTATAACCATTTATATCTTTAAAGCGAAGCATTAAACCTTCTTGTTGCTTGCTTAATTCCACCAAGTTTTCAATAATTTCTCTTAACGAATTGATGTCAATTTCAGCTTGTTCGGATTCCTCATCCGCTTTCTTTTGCTTCATTTTTTCAGCCATTTTCTGCATTTTTTCAGCAGCTTGTTTTTGCTTCTTTTTGGCTTGTTTTTGTTTACCCTCTTTTAAGTCATCGCTGCTTTCTTGCATGTCTTTTTCTATGCTTTTTTCTTCCTCTTTGGTATCAGCTAATTCTTGCTTGTCTTCTAATTCGTTGTTCTTTTTTTCTATGTCATTTAAATCTTTTTTTATTTCGTCAAACTCTTTGTTTAACTCATCTTGTTGTTTCTTTAAATCTTCGGCATTGCTTTGTTTGTCATCCGATTTCTTTTCCAAATCATCTTGTTTTTTTGCTAAATCTTCCAAGTCTTTGGTGGCTTTATCCATCTTTTTCTCTAACTCCAAGCCTTTATACATTTCTAGCATTTTATCCAACTCCTTCTCCACATCTTTATTATTCATTTGCATATTCTCCATCTCCTTCTTCATCTCATCTTTGTTCTGCTCCTTCATCATATCCTGCACTTTCTTCATCAGTTGTTTCATTTCATCGTTCATCAACTCATTGTACATTTTCTCAATTTGTTGTTGCTTTTCTAAAATATTTTCCGCTTCTTTTTGATATTCTTGCTCCTTTTGGTTATTCATTTTAAACTCTTTGTTGAGTTCCTCAATTTTTTTATTCAACTCTTGTTGTTGCTTTAAAATACTTTCAGCTTTGCGTTTTTCCTCCCAAGTTAATTCTCGTTTTTCTTGCATTTTTTGCTGCAATTGTTTCAAGTCTTGCTGTAATTGTTTGGCTTCTTTGAGGGCATCTTCCATTTTATCTTTCATGGCTTCCGCATTTTTGCTGCTTTGTTCTTTTAATTCCTTTTCATTGGCAGCTTTATATACTACAGATTTTGATTTTATAGACTTAGCACCAAACACGCCATCATTGTCCCATAATTCAAAATAATATTCCAATTCATCACCGGGAGCTATACCTGTTCCAGTTAAATTGATATAATAATTAAACCTCATTGGGTTTTGAGTTTTATCAATGGCAATGGATTTAACTGTTATTTTATTCAATTTCGATTTGTCGTCACTGCTTAAAAAATGGTAGTTAAAAGTTAATTTTGTTAATCCATAATCATCGGTTCCGTCACCTATAAAATAAATTTGTTTGCCAGTTATTGAATCACTTCTTTCATCAATGGTAATGGTAGGATAGGCATCGCCAATTACGCTTAAAGTATAATTCATTGAATCGCCTTTAGCTTTGGTTTCATTGCTATTTTTTATAAAATAATTTTGACTGATAAATACTTTTTTATTGAATGAAAAATGTCCTTCATCGTTGGCCTTGGCTGCTACTATATTATTGTCAAAACCTAATTCTATTTTACTGGTTTGTTTACTGGTAAAATTCCATGTTAAAACTGTTCCTGCTGGTACTGAAAAATCTGATGGATTATTCAATACTTCATTCTTTTTACCTATGTATGCTGGGTAATTACATTTTACTTGAAAACCTAAAATTATTGGCTTTGCCACCACATTTATTTCATATTCACGACTTATAAATTCATCGGCTTGTAAACTAAAAGGCGTAGTTTTTTGAAGGTTTTTAAAACTATAAATAAAATGTGTTTTGTCTTGCTTTTGCAACTTATAATTATTGCCTTCAATATTTATAAATACTTCATCAGGAATTTGTTTCCCACTTATTTTTACCAATAAATCATAATCAGTAAATTGTTCGGCTTCCAAGTTTCTATTTACAACAGTGAATACAAACGGATCCACTGGTTTAAATATGGTGTTATACTGTAAAATTCTTTTGCCGCCATCGCTTAACAATTCAGGATTTACAAAACTTAAAAGCACAATAATTGCCAAAGGCACCAAAGCATATTTTACATATTTTAAATTGGCTTTAAAGTTAATGGCACTTTGAAAAGAAATAGGATTCAGTTGAGCTGTTTTTTGTTCAATGGCTGCAATGAGCAAGCTATTGTCTTGTTCCTGAACATCGGCTTCCTGTTTAAGTTGAAGCGTATTTAACAAACTATCGTTAATGGATGTAAAATGTTTTCCAATAATGAGTGATGCTTGTTCGTAATTAATGGTTTTTCGGAGTTTAAAAATTCCGGCTATTGGAATAAAAATATATTTTACAAAACAAAAAAAGGTAAAGACTAAATAGGTAAAAAAAAGGGTTGCTCTTATGGCCGAATTATACCTTCCAAAATACTCTAAAGTGGCTATTAACAAATAACTAGAAACAAAGGCGGTAACAAAAAACAATGCACCTTTTATCAGTTGATTTTTGTAGTATTTGCGAATAAACGCGTCTATTTTATGTATTAATACTTGGTAATTGCTAGTCATAAATTATTGTAGCAAATTTATAAATTTAATTTGAATTTTGAATTTTGAATTTTTAATGGCAAATTATTGGTTTTAATTATCAATTTCATTCGTATTTTGCCAACCTATGAGAATATTTTACAAAGCAATATTTAATAAATATTTGGAGTTATTTTTATGCCTATTTGTTTTCCAAAGCGCCCACACGCAAACCTTTAAAATACTCGATAAATCAACAAATAACGTAATTACTGATTACGAAATTTTCTTTTCAGAAAACACTTATATTTTTGGTAAAACAACCATTACCATTACTCATCCTGAATACAGAACATTTACCATTGAAACAACTACACCAACAAAAATAGATACAGTAGTTTTTTATTTAACACCGTCTACCTTAAAAATGAATGAAGTGGTGGTTTCTGCCAATCGTTTTAACGAAAAATATAATGATGTGCCCAGGCAAATTCAAAGTATTTCACAAGCCAACATTCAGTTTCAAAACAGGCAAAACACGGGTGATTTATTGGAACAAAGTGGAAATGTATTTGTTCAAAAAAGTCAGCAGGGTGGCGCAAGTCCAATACTACGTGGCTTTGAATCGAACAGAGTGTTATTAGTAGTTGATGGAATTAGAATGAACAATGCCATATTCCGTGGTGGTCATTTACAAAACGTATTGCGAATTGACCAAAATATGTTAGCTAAATCCGAAATATTATTTGGTGGAGGAAGTGTAATTTATGGCAGCGATGCATTGGGTGGTGTCATGTATTTTGAAACCATGAAACCTATTTTAAACAAAAATATAAGCAATGGTTACATGCGATTTGGTTCGGTAAATAATGAGGGTACTTTTCATTACGATGCAAATATTGGTTTTGAAAAATGCGCACATTTAATGAGCATTACCAATAGTTCGTTTGGCGATTTGAGACAAGGAACCAATAAAGAAAACATAGATGGCGACAGCATTTACCAAAGAAATTATTATGCTACTAGAATTAATAACCGAGATACTATGACTAAAAATGCAGATCCTGCTTTACAAATTGGAACGGCTTATTCGCAATACGATTTAATGTATAAGGCACTTTTCCAACAAAATAAAAACAAACAACATGTGTTTAATTTTCAATTTTCGAATAGTAATAATGTACCTCGCTACGATAGATTAAATGAATGGAAAGGAACAAAAAACTACCGAAGTGCTGA
>CAMCQX010000114.1 GCA_945876985.1 Chitinophaga pinensis | reverse complement strand
TCGTTGTAAAACGGACGTCCATTATGAACTGCATAAAATTCACCAGCTGTTTTTGCAGTTAGGTGAAGATATTTCATGGCTACTATTTTGTAACCTGCTGAAGTAATTTGATCTAAAATTTTTCCGATATAACCATTAGCCACGCCATCAGGTTTAATCATTGTAAATGTAATATTGCTCATTTTTGTTTATTTTTTTGCTCGGCAAATGTATTGATATTCTTGTTTAACTACAAGCCCAAAAACAAAATTAATAATTTAATAAATTGGACTTTTTAATAATTTTTTGAATAACAAATTTTTAAAAATAAATAACATTTTAGTGGTCGATTTATTTTTTTAACCTATCAACCAATTAAATTTTCAATAAATCAACCTATTATTACCAGCCTAAAATCCAAGCAAACATAAGCGGTGCTACTATTGTTGCATCACTTTCTACAATGAATTTAGGTGTATGAATGTCTAACTTACCCCAAGTAATTTTTTCGTTAGGCACAGCTCCTGAATATGAACCATAGCTGGTAGTTGAATCACTTATTTGGCAAAAATAACTCCAAAAAGGAATATCAGTCATTTCCATGTCTTGGTATAACATTGGCACTACACAAATAGGGAAATCGCCAGCTATTCCGCCACCAATTTGAAAAAATCCTACTCCTTTTCCACCTGAGTTTTCAGGATACCATTTTGCTAACCAAGTCATGTATTCAATACCTGATTTCATGGTACTAGCCTTCAATTCACCTTTTATAACGTATGAAGCAAAAATATTTCCCATGGTACTGTCTTCCCAACCTGGAACTACCATTGGTAAATTGCGTTCAGCAGCAGCTAGCATCCAAGAATTTTTAGGATCTATTTCATAATATTGTTGCAATTCGCCACTCAATAATATTTTATACATGAACTCATGTGGAAAATAACGTTCTCCATTGTCTTCAGCATCTTTCCATATTTTATAAATGTGCTTTTGTAATCTTCTAAATGCTTCTTCTTCAGGAATACAAGTATCGGTAACACGGTTATAATGGTTTTCTAACAAATCCCATTCATCTTGTGGACTTAAATCGCGGTAATTAGGAACACGTTTGTAGTGACTATGCGCCACCAAATTCATAATATCTTCTTCTAAGTTTGCACCGGTGCAGCTAATAATATCTACTTTTCCTTGACGAATCATTTCGGCTAACGATTTACCTAACTCGGCTGTACTCATTGCGCCAGCAAGGGTTATCATCATTTTTCCTCCTTCGGTTAAATGGGTTTCATAACCTTTAGCGGCATCAACTAATGCTGCTGCGTTAAAGTGTTTATAGTGTGTTTCAATAAAATTTGAAATAGGTCCTTTAGTCATTTTGTTATGTTTTTAAATTTTAAAAAGTGTGCAAATATAACCCAGAGTTTAATATTTAAAATTAAGTTTTCCTGTTTTTCGTTCATATTTGCAAAGCAACAAAATGAATAACACCAAAGATTTTTTAAACAAGCAAGTTCAAATTTATAATCAAAAAGGTTTTATTGAATTAGATCCAATTTGTATACCACATTTATTTACTAAGAAACAAGACATAGAAATAGCTGGTTTATTTGCAGCTGTTTTTGCTTGGGGACAGCGAACCACCATTATTAATAAATGTACCGATTTAATGAATAGAATGGATTATGCTCCGCATCAATTTGTTTTGCAACATTCTGCCAAAGATTTGAAACGTTTATTGAACTTCAAACACAGAACTTTTAATGATACAGATTTACTTTATTTTGTTTCATTTTTAAATTTTTGGTATACTCAAAATGAAAGCTTAGAAACTGCATTTTCAAACCATTTATTAGCAAAAGATAAAACAATAGAAAATGCATTGAATGGCTTTAGAAATACTTTTTTTTCGTTGCCAGATGTATCGTTGCGAACCATGAAACATATTGCCTCACCTATTCAAAATTCTGCATGTAAACGCTTGTGTATGTATTTGCGATGGATGGTTAGAAACGACAATAATGGAGTTGACTTTGGAATTTGGAAAACTATAAACCCAAACCAATTAATGATTCCGCTTGACTTACATGTTCAGCGAACTGCCATTCAATTAGGCTTACTTTCACGCACTCAAAGCGATTGGAAAGCAGTGTTAGAACTAACTGAAAACCTAAGGAAATTAGATAAAAACGATCCTATTAAATACGATTATGCATTATTTGGATTGAGCGTAATGCCAAACTTTAATCAAGTATAATTTAAACTTATTATGTTACTTAAAAATGTAATTTTGAAAAAAAAATAAATGGAAAATATACAAGAAAACAATCCACTGCACGGCTATACATTAGAAACTATATTAACCTATTTACATAGCTATTATGGCTGGGAAAAGCTGTATGATCAAATTCCTATTAACTGTTTTAAAAGTAATCCTTCTATCAAATCGAGCTTAACTTTTTTACGTAAAACACCATGGGCTCGCGTACGATTAGAAAACACATTTGTTTATATTACCCGCAAAGGCATTGACCCAAAACTATTGGTAATAAAGGAAAAAAAGAAAAAAGAAGAACCGAAAATATAGCAAGAAAAATAATTCTTTTCTATATTTTTCTTTCAAACTATTTTATTCTCATGGCTCTTAATAATTTATTTCTATCGCTAATACTTGCTTGGCGGAGCGTGTAACCATCGCCACTAACTTTATTAGCGCTTTTCTTAATTGCTTCATTAAATACCATATCACTACTTAGAACATTCATGTTTCCTTTTAAGTATTTAAAATAATACCAAGAACCATTATTTTGCTGTAAATAAATTACCACTTCATCGGTTGTTCTGCCTTTTTTAATTTCTATTCTTCCTTGTAAATTACGTTCAATTAAATATTTATCAATGCTTCTTACTCCAAAATCTCCTTGGTTTATAAATGAACGTGTTGGTTGATTCCATTTGAACTTTAAATCGGTTATGAAAAACATTTTGAATAAATTATTTATAAATTTTCCATTTAATTCATCACTGGCTTCATCACTAATTTTTTTCAAAACTTTGTCTTCTACTAATTCAGGAATAGAAATATTCAATATTTCTTTGTTATAAAATTCATTGGAGTTAATAGCAGATTGATCAGTAATAGAATCTGCCATTACTTTTAATGCATTTTCGGGTAATTCAAAATCGAAAATCATAGATAAATGCATGGTAAAAATGGTATCTCTTAAATCAAAATTACTATTTCCAGCAGCTAAAACTTTAAACTTAGGCGCATCAAATCCAAAATTAAATTTACCTTCAGCATATATTGCTTTTTTGGCTTCACTAACTGCCATAAAATTTCCTTTTTTAGCACCTTGTCCAAATACTTTTGCATAGGGACCAATTCTAAATTCTTCAAATTTATCGTTATAAGCAAATGTTCCTTCAACTTTTAGTAGCTCCGCATCACTTTTTGAAATTAAGCGACTAAACATAACAGGATAAACGTGGGCTGCATCGGCACTTACATTAATTCCATTATACAACGCTTGTCTGTTTAAGTTGGTTAATGGTGGTAATAAATTAATATAAACTGTATCTGGATTTATTACTGTTGCCGATTTAAACCAATCTGTTTTAGGTTCATATAAATCATGTAGAGGTTTAAAAAATCCATTGTATTCCAAGTTTTTATTATATGAATGTAGCAATGCATTTCCTCTAAAAGCTAACTTAGCTCCAACCTTAAAATTAATTGAATCTGGAATATTTGATTTCCCGCCCAAAAACTTTTTATCTTCAGTAAAAATTTCATTCAAATAAAAACGTTGTGGCTTTTTATTTTTATCAATATATATATAATTTCCTTGGCCACGAACATCTGTACGTCCATTAATTTTTAAGGTTACTTGTTCTATTTTATGATAATTAGTAATGGTATCAGCATTAATTTTTGCATTTAGCAAATCAAACATTTCAGCATCTTTACCTATATCCACTTTACCGTTTTCAGGTAGTACCTTACTATCTACTATATTTATGTATGGCACTTTGCTAGCATGCATGATAAAATCTGATAATGCAATTTTTGTACTTGCACTTTTAAATGTTAAATTGTCTTGTCCTTGTCGTTTCGATATTAAATAACTTGCTTGAGTTGAACTTTCTTCATGGGTTTTTCCAATAAACTCCATGGTTTTTGGATCCATTTCCCAATGTAATTTTTCAAAACTTCCTTCGTATAAATTATAAGCAAAATCGCTATTTATTTCATATGGATTTAGGTAGGTAAAATCACCAAAACGCTTTTCTAAATTGATATAAGCATTAGTTTGTTTAGTAACAAAAGCAACTTTGCTCGTATCTCCTGGCCAATATTGACGGAAAATGGCGTTCTTACTTAATATTTCTACAGGTTTTAATTCATACAAATCGGCAATTAATTCACCATCATCAATGGTCATACTTCCTTTTGCATTCATAGCCATAGGAGTTAAAATTAATACACCTCTTAATTCAGCTGTTCCATTTGCTATTTTTAAAGGTTCACCTTGGTTAAATATAAACATGGTATCTTGATAAGGAACCCAATGATTATACACGCTTGTTGAACTAACAACTGATGGATACAAATCTGTTTGGTCATTTTTAAAATATTCACAATTGGCATTCATGCTATCCAATAACAAGTTGAACCTATTACTTTTTGACTTTGAAGACAAGTAAGTAATTATTCCATCGCCTATTAAACCTTCATTACTTAAACTTAAAGCAAATTGTCCGGTGCCTTTTCCCTTGTATAAATTATAACTTGAATTAAAGTCGTTTGGAATATAAAAACCCAATGATTTATCGGGTTGTAAATTTATTTCTTGTCGCATATCTGGAACAATTCCATCACTAAACAACATTCCGGGCAATGCTAAAGTATATAAATTCAAATCACTTAAACTATCAATTTTAAAAGGGTCAACGTCAAAGAAAAACCTGTCTTGCACATAATTTCCTTGTTGTGTAGTTGGGTAATCATAATATACTTTTGAACCTACTTCACTTGTAAATTTGGGATATCCAGGATAATTTTTTCTGCTACTTTTGTTATAAGGATAATCTATTTCTAAAGTTCCATATATATTTTGAAGCACACTTTTTACGTTGGCCAAATATCCCAAAGTATCATCTTGATATAAAAATTTTAGCGAATCAACATTGTTAAGTCTCACATCAAATTTTGTGTAATCAAAAGAAAAATTACTACCATAAAAATCGGCCATACCCGCACGTAATTTTCCATTAAAATCAATGGTTCTGTTTTTCTTAATTGTTAAAATTTGTTCTTTTGGTGTTACTTCTACATTTTGTGAATCACTGAACTTAAACTTACCAACTCCTTGAATGATCAAATCGTTGTTAATTAAACTCAATGCGGCATTTGGAATAGCACTAATGATTGATTTAAAACTAATGGCATCATAATCAGTTTTACCCATATGTGAGTTCACATAATCTTTCAGTTTTGTTTTAATGGTAACTGTTTTTAACTGCTCATTATAATTTAAAAAACCCCTGTCGTTTAAATCAATCATCATTATTTTTATATCACTCAAATCGCTTTTATGATAGGCAGCATACGACTCAATATTGAATGAAGTAATTTTATATTTTTCGCAGTAAATTTTTATGCGTTGCAATGGATTATAATCCAACATTCCTTGTAATCTTTCATAAATAATATCTCTAAAATAATTGATTGATTGAAATTTTGCAGGATCATCTCCGGCAATGTTATTCAAGTCAATTTTCGGATTATTAACATTCCATTGTAGTTCATCTACATAAAACTCTAAATTGTGAAAATAATCAACAAAAGGAGCAGCACTAATTCCCATTTTCTTATCACGGTACAAACTTATTTTATCTTCATTTACCAAATAGGTAAACTTTAATTG
>CAMCQX010000113.1 GCA_945876985.1 Chitinophaga pinensis | reverse complement strand
AGTAATCCAGTAGCCAAAGGATCTAAAGTACCTGCATGCCCAACTTTAATTTTACGTTTTTGTCCGTTACTTTCTACCAACGATTCTTTATGAAACCGAGTAATGGCATAACGTAATTTGTTTACTACCTGAAAACTGCTCCAACCTATTGGTTTATTAATGAGTAGCATATCTTGTAAAGGATTGATAGTGGAAACATGTTTTTTGGGTTGCATTCAGTAATTAAATATTAGGCTGCAATATGTTTAATTATTCCTTAAACTCATAAATATAGTTTTGATAACTAATAAATGTTTTAAAAATTAAATACGATTTGATGAAGTCAATATAAAAGAAAAGCTCCTAAATAATTATTTAAGAGCTTTTTTATGTTGATTGTAAATTACATTTCAGCATATTTTTTGAATTTATTTAAAATGGCTTGCCATCCAAATTGCTGCATTTCTATTAGGTTTTCATCTTCTGCTTCAATTTTTTTTTAGTTTTTAGTACATAGTACTTAGTACTTAGTTGATTGGTTTCCCGATGTGTTGGGAGGTTACCTAGTTGATTATTTTTCACATAAACACATTAACACATAAACACCAATCAACCTATTTCTTGTCAAGCACCATTTTATCGGTAATTAATTCAATTGCTTCATCTAAAATTAAATCAGCATTGGTAGCATTTTTACCCAAACTAGCTTTTGCTTTTTCACGGGCTTCTTTTCTAGCTTTGTTTTTGGCTTCTGTTTCTGTCAATTCTTTTTTATAGGTGGTTTCATTTACTGAAATGTAATTGTCTAATTCAGCTTTTTTTACTGATTCAATTTCTTCTAACAAATATTTATATTCAGGATTTCTATCCATTCTATTGCTATGCAGTAAAGAAACTTGATTTAAATTATTGCCAAAATTTACATTTTTAGCATACGAATCAGGGTTAATACTATCGTAAGGAAGTGAGTATTTGCTGGCATCCTCACCAAATTCTTTGCTAGCAAAAATACTTGGAAATTCAATATCAGGAATTACACCTCTGTGTTGAGTACTTCCACCGCTGATGCGGTAAAACTTAGCAAGAGTAATTTTTACTTGCCCCATTTTCTTATCACCATATTGCATATATTGGTCTAAGTTGGCCATGTTTTGAACTGTTCCTTTGCCATAAGTTTGTTCACCAATAATTAATGCCCTGCCATAATCTTGCATGGCAGCTGCAAATATTTCACTTGCACTTGCACTAAATCTGTTTACGATTACTTCCACTGGTCCACTCCAAAGAATTTCTTCGTCTCTGTCATTTTCCGATTTAACAATTCCATTTGCATCCTTCACTTGAACAACGGGACCTGTAGTAATAAATAAACCAGTTAAATCAATGGCTTCAGTCAATGATCCACCACCATTATTTCTTAAATCAATAACAATGGCATCTACTTTTTCATTTTTAAATTCACCAATAATTCTTCTTACATCACGGGTAGTACTTTTATAATCTTTTTCACCAGCAGCAGCCCTAGCAAAATCAAGGTAAAAAGTAGGAATATCAATGGTGCCAATTTTATATTTTTTACCATCTTTTTTAATTTCCTTAATGGTACTTTTCGATGCTTGATCTTCTAAAACTATTTTGTCTCTTACTATTTCTATGATTTTATTTTTCTTTATGGTAATGTCTGCCGACACAATTTCTAGACGAACAATGGTTCCTTTTTTTCCTCTAATTAAACCTACTACATCATCTATTCGCCAATCCAACACATTTACCATTTCACCTTCTTTTCCTTGCCCTACCGAGGCTATTTTATCGTTAACAGCCAATAATTTACTTTTTTCGGCTGGTCCACCTTTTACCAAAGAAGTAATTTTGGTGTATTCGTTATCGGTTTGAAGTGTAGCACCAATTCCTTCCAAACTTAAACTCATTTTAGTTGTAAAATCATCAGCTTCTCTTGGCGCCATATAATTGGTATGTGGATCAGTAATTTCTGTTAAGGCATTGGCATAAAAACTAAAAACATCAACAGTTTTTGTTTTACTTAATTGCTTGTATAAATTATAGTACCGTTTTCTTACTATTTCAGCACAAGTTTTATAATCTTTACCATCCGATTTTAAAGACAAAACTTCATATTTTACTTTATTTAACCAAAGTTTATCAAGCTCACCTATTGAATTTGTGAAATTCACATCCTCTCTTTTGTATAAAAATGAATCTTGATTATCAAAACTCATTTCCGTTTTTAGTAAATCAAAAGCATAGTTAATTCTTTCTTCTAACCTGCTTTGATACATGTTGTAAATTTCAAAACCTGGGTTTGCATTTCCATTCAATAAATCATCGTCTAAGCTGTATTTATATTTATCAAATTCAGTAATATCGGCTTGAATAAAATACAAATGCAAAGGATCTAGATGCTTGATATAATTGCTTAAAAGTTCTTCTGAAAGTTTGTTGTCAATAGGAATTTTGCGGTAGTGTAAATTGGTAATTACCTGACCAATTAATTTAAATAATTCACCTTGGTATGGTTCAGGATTGAAGGTTTTTAGAACTATTTTGGTGGAATCGTTGGCTTTTAATTGACTTATTAAACTAAATAATACTGCAATTGAAAAGATTATCTTTTTTATCATGCTTGCAAATAAGCATGCTTGCAATAAAAAAACAACATATATTTATAAAAAAAAATTCTTTAATTTTTTAAAAGGAAGTTTTAAATAATTATCAGCTAATAAGTTTTGTTTTAAAAACGAATTACTTTTTGGATTTATTTATTTTCACAATTTTGTTTAATATTTTTCAATCCATTCTCGTAATCTTCACTCATAAATACTCCAATTACAACACCAAACCATTTTGACATACCTTTATTTTCTCCATCTAAAGTCCAAGTAACTTTTGTACTAAAATCGCCTTCTGGTTCTAATATAAATCCTGCAGTATTGGCATCCATTCCCTCAAACTCCAATTTATATTTATTCGATTGGTTTTCTATGGCTTCTATGATTGTAATTTTCCCTTTTCCTACTTTTCTTTTTTCACTACTCCAAGTATACCAGGCTCCTACACCAAATGTTGTATCGCTAAATATCCATTTTGCATTGGTATCTAAACCAAACCACGGACTCCACTTTTCCCAGTTTTTTAAATCTGTAGTTAATTGATAAATTTTATCGGGAGTGGCGTTCACTGAAATTGATTTTTCATAATGCCATTTTTCATTTAATGCAAAAGAACCTAACCATAATGCTATAAATATAATTGCTATGACTATAAGAAATGATTTTAATGTTTTCATGGTTTTTAAAAATTGATATAATCAAATATATTATTTTGCATTAAAAAACAAAACATTTTTTTATTATTATATTGATAAATAGTGTTTTAACTATATATTTGAATATAGGATTATTTCGCATTTTTTTTAATTGAAACAATATTTTACGTTTTACTGTTTATAATTATATAAAAAGTAATTTGATTATACTTTTTATAAATGAATATTTGAAAACGTAAAAAAAAAAACATGGTAACAAAAGCAACTGACGCTGAATTTGATGATTTAATTAAAAATAATTCTAAAGTAGTTATAAAATACTTTGCAAACTGGTGTGGTTCATGCCGCTTATTTGCACCAAAATTTTCTAAAATTTCCAATAATGAGGCATACAGCGATATATTGTTTTTGGATATCAATGCTGAAGAAAATCCTGAAGCCAGAAAATTTGGTGGTGTAAGTAATTTACCATATTTTGTGGTGGTAAAAAACGGGGAGGTGCTTTCGGCCGATACTACAGCAAAAGAAGAAGGTGTTGAGAAAATGATTGGATTATTATTGTAATTCATTCCTTATTTATTTAAAAAATTAAAAAATGAAATTACCCGTTATAAAACATTTAGTTGAAACCTATTCAATAGATGAATTACAATTAGCAGAACAAAATTTATTAGACGAAAAGCCAATAGCCATTGAGGTAGAAGGCAACGATGAAGGTGAACAACTAACTCATATTTTAGGCGCAATTGATGTATTAGAAAGGGTAAAATTAGAGAACAAAGATAAATCAACTGCCTTACGTGAATTTTTTCAACGTGTTCGTAATTCAATTAGTTAATATTGCGAACGCAATTTAAAAACATGAAAATAGTAAAACCTGATTATCATTCTAGTAAATCAAAAAAGGAACAAGTAGAAGAAATGTTTGATAACGTGGCTGCTAGCTATGATTTTTTAAATCGTTTTTTGTCACTTAGAATTGATACAATTTGGCGTAAAAAAGCAATTGCTCATTTAAAAAGTATTCATCCACAAATTGTTTTAGACGTGGCAACTGGTACTGCCGATTTAGCTTTAGAAATTAACAAACAACTGAATCCCGCTAAAATTATTGGTTTAGATTTATCGGAACAAATGCTTGCAGTAGGACGAATCAAGATTGCTAAAGCTAACTTAACCAATAAAATAGAAATGGTTAAGGGCGACAGTGAGAACCTAACCTTTGATACTAATTATTTTGATGCAGTAACAGTAAGTTTTGGTGTAAGAAATTTTGAAAACTTGGATAAAGGTCTTACTGAAATAAATAGGGTTTTAAAAATAGGAGGAAAGTTAGTGGTTTTAGAATTTTCTAATCCAAAAGCTTTTCCCATCAAACAAATTTTTGGTTTTTACTTTGAATTCATTTTACCAACTATATCACGTTTGGTAAACAAAAAAAGCGGAAATGCTTATAATTACTTACCAGAAAGTGTAAAATATTTCCCTGAGGGAGATGAATTTGCAAAACACTTGCGTAATTGCGGTTTTAGCAATATTATTGTTCAGCCATTAACATTCGGAACTTGTACAATTTACATAGCCAACAAATAAATTTAGTTAAATTTTATAGCAGGTATTTTACCTGTTTTTTAACTGTTTTTTTAATGCATAACTATGCTGCAAAAGCACAGCCTAATTTACCACAATACGATGCTCAAAAAATTCATTTTGGATTTACTTTAGCAACTAATATTGGAAGAATGCAAGTGGAAACTCGTCCTGATTTTATGGCCTCAGATTCGTTAAGAAATGTTTCGGTTATTAACTTTCCTGGAATAGGATTAGGTGCTATTACCAATTTTAGATTAGGAAAATGTTGGGACATTCGCCTAATGGCGCCAGTTATTTCATTTGTTCAACGAAATTTGGTTTATGATTTTGATAATTCTCAAAAGATTGTAAAAGTAGAATCAGCTTATTGTGATGCTTCATTATTGATAAAATATAAATCGGAACGAAGAAAAAACACCCGAGCTTATGTAGTGGCTGGTCCTCGTTTTAGTTATGATTTTGGAAGTACAAAAGATAGAACAAGGGGATACCAAAATCCTGTGGTTTCATTGAATCCAATTACTTTTGGTTGGGAAGCTGGTATTGGAATGGATATCTATTTTGAATACTTTAAATTTTCTCCCGAAATAAAAACTTGCCAAACATATGGCAGCGCTTTATACCGTGATATTTATCCTTATACAAAAGCTATCGAATCTGTTTATCCGCAGCTTATTCAAATAAGTTTACATTTTGAATAATTGTCAATTTTTTTTAAGCATTAAATTTTTTGCTTAAGCATTTAAATTTTCCCAAATGAAATTTACCATAAACCATACTGATGCTAATTCTAAAGCTCGTGCAGGAGTTATCGAAACTGATAGAGGTCAAATACTAACGCCTATTTTTATGCCCGTTGGTACACACGGAACTGTAAAAAGTGTGAATCAAACAGAGCTAGCCGAACGAATAAAAGCGCAGATAATTTTAGCCAATACTTACCATATTTATTTAAGGCCAGGAACTTCGGTAATTAATAATGCTGGTGGCATTCACCAATTTATTAATTGGGATAAACCGATGTTAACAGACAGTGGCGGTTTTCAGGTTTTTAGTTTAAATGAAATTAGGAAAATTAATGAACAAGGAGTTGAGTTTCGTTCGTATTTAGATGGA
>CAMCQX010000112.1 GCA_945876985.1 Chitinophaga pinensis | reverse complement strand
CCAGCATCATCTATAATAATTTTACCTTCACTTAATTGCGCTAAGTGAGCCATAATTTGTTCATCACCAATAACTTCATCGTTCCAATTTCTGCAGTTTGTTTTCATAAAACTACCAATGGCATTGATGTAAGAAGTTTTAAATTGCCCTTCAGGCAATTCTGTCACTTTATGAATCATTTTCTCAATATTTTTTCCATAAAAACGATAGGTTATTTTTTGCTGCGGATATTTCATGGCTGCAGGTTTTACAAATACAGTTTCTGGAGTAGGTTTCGGGTATGGTGATTCTAGTTCTAATTTAAAATCAGAAATGATGAATAAGTGATCATATAATTTATGCTTGTAATCAGCTATGTCACGCAAATGCGGATTCAGCTGACCCATTAAAGTCAATATTTCATCAGCAACTTTTTGACGTTTTTCAACGTCTTCAATTTTGGTAGCGTAATCCACCATTTTTTGAATACTGCGTCCGTATTCCGATAATATTAATTTACTGCGTTCAGTATTGTATTCTAAACTTAATTCATTTCCCATAAAGGCGCAATGTAGTGATAATGATTTGATAAATAAAAGGGATTTTTAAAGCATTCATTCAATTATATTTTGATTTTTATTTATACCTTATAATTAACATTATGTTAAGTAAAGAATTGAACAATCCAAAGCTTTATACATACAAAAAGCCAATTAGAAAGAACTAATTGGCTTCTCTTCTACTTTAAAATTTAGTAAGAATTATTTTGCTGATCTAGCTGCAGCATCTTTCTTTGCTTTATACTCCATCGATTTGCTTTCATTTTTCATTCCAGCATAAATCAATTGTAAACTATAATAAGTATCTTTTAAATAAGCATATTTTAAAGCTCTTTCTTCTGGAGTTTTCTCAGATTTCATTTGCGCATATTCTTCCACTTTTAAAAATTGTTGAATTGCAACTGTAAAAATACTGTCCTGTACTTTCTTTAAAGAGTTGTATTTTTTATCGTATTCTCCTTGAGTTTTAACGTCAATGCTGTTAATTTTATTGGCAATTTCTACAGTTTTATTGTTGGTTAAAGCCCCTAAATTATAGTATGCATCAATCATTTCTGGATTTAAATCAATGGCTTTTAAGTAATCTGCTTCAGCTTTTGCGGAATATTCATTCGCCTTTTTAGCTATGTTAGTTATTTTAGCCAACTTTTCTTTTGCCGATGCGTCTAAGGACTTTTTAGTAGCTACATTCTTTTCTAGTTTAGCTTTTTTAGTAATTGAATTGGCTTCATCTCTTATTGCTTTTATTTCTTTATTAAAACCACCAGCAGCATTGTCGTACAAATTTCCTCTGGTATAAATTAATTCTGCATCATCAGGTTTTTGCTCGTTGGCAAGCTCTACTTTTTGTAATAATAAATCTATTTTGCCTTGTGTAATGTATAAGTTAATTTCAATTCCAATCAAATCTTTCTTTTCAGGAAATAATATACGGCCCTTGTCTAGGTATGAAATTGCAGTAGCAGTATCCATTTCTTCTAAATATATATTTGTTAAATAAGCATAAATCAAATGATCTTGATAATCTAATTCTACTAATCTAATCAAATATTTCTTTTGGTCAACTTTATTTTTTTCTTTATTTGAAAAATAAAACTGATTGAAAACAATAGATTTTTCGGTTAAATTATTTGTTTTCATGTCACCGTTTTTATCGTAAGGCAATAAATCAATTACTAATTGATAGTATGATTGCGTTTTGGTATAATCACCTCTTTTGTTAGCTTCGTAAGCAGCAGTATTACAAGCAAATGCAGCGTTAACTATGTTATACTCCATTAACTCTTTATACAACTCTTTTTTGTCTAATTCCAAGCATCTTTTAGCAGCTAATGCCCATTTTTCAGCTGCATCAATGTCTAAGCTTTTAAACTTTTCTGAGGTGAAAATTGTATCATAAATGGCAGCACGGTAATATAGCATTTTTACGTTGTCTTTGGTATCTGGATGTTCAAATGCGGCATCTATCGATTTTTTAGCATCTTCCATTTCTAAGTTGTTGAAATAAAGTGCGGCAGATTCTATCTGACTTTTTTGAGCCCAACTACTTACTGTAATTAAGCAAAATAAAATTAAAAGTGATTTTTTCATAAATATATATTGTTGTTTTAAATTCTTGTTTCACAAAACAGTGTCCAAAAGTAATTGTAAAAAGTTTATATGCAAAAGTCAGTCTATTTTTCCAAATGGTTGCTTTTGGCTTGTTAACTTTTCATTATGATTGTTATGCTAAAACTAATTGTAAGGAACGCCTGTTGCGTTGCTCCATCAGTATTTTTTTGTTTTCGGTAAAATGATCAATTTGCGCTGTTTCATAATTACTAATGGTCAAAAGCACCAAATCATTATTGGTTCTTACCTTATAGTTTTGCTCTAAATCAATGATTAAATCATTGCATTTATTTTCTTTATAATCAACGCAAACAGTAAAACTTATCGCAGAGTTTTGCATTACATTTATTTTTACGCCATACTTGGCAAACAATGAAAATATACTGCTTAAGTTCTCCTCTACTATAAAACTAAAATCTTTGCTGGCAATAGAAATCAACATTTGATTTTGCTTAAAAATATAGGTTGAAATTTTGTCTTCTTTTTCCTTGGAAACCCCTACTGTTGTTCCTTCGTCATCGGGATTAACAAATGATTTTACAAACAAAGGAATTTCTTTATTCAACAAAGGTTGAATGGTTTTTGGATGAATAACTGTAGCGCCATAGTATGCCATTTCAATGGCTTTGTTATAACTCAATCCTGAAATTTTTACTGCTTCTGCAAATTGTTTTGGATCAGCATTCATTACTCCGGCTACGTCTTTCCAAATGGTTATACTTTCGGCATCCAAACAAAAAGCAAAAATAGCTGCGCTGTAATCAGAACCTTCGCGACCTAGTGTTACTGCAGTGTTTTCGTTACTGCGACCAATGAATCCTTGGGTAATTACCATCTTTTTTAACACAATTGGCCTTAAAGTTTTGGCTATTTTTTCATTTGTTAAAGTCCAATTTACCTTCCCTTCGCGATAAGTACTATCGGTGCTAATAAAGTTTTGTGCATCCATCCAACGGTTTTTCAAACCGGCTTCGTTTAAATATGTACTCACAATTTTAGTCGATAACATTTCGCCATAACTTACTATTTGGTCGTAATGATAATCGTATGAATGTTCGGGTTCGGCTTCCAACAAACACTCCAATTCTATAAAAATATTTTCTATTTCATCAAAGGCATGGCTCTGCGTTTGTGGTAAAAGTTCATTGATAATATTATTATGAAATTCCTTTACATCATCAAAAGTAGATTGTTTGTCATCGGTTTTATTGAAATAAGCATCCAATAATTTTTCTAATAAATTAGTAGTTTTTCCCATTGCCGATATTACTACCAGTAAGTTATCATTGGCATAACCACCCAAAACCTTTGCTACATTTTTTACTGCATTTGCATCTTTTACCGATGCTCCCCCAAATTTAAAAACTTTCATTCAATATACTTATACTTTGGCGCAAAATAAAACTAATATTTGATTTTTAATGGATGATTTTTGGAATGGCTGCTGGCAACTGGCAGCTAGCTTCTGGCAGAATGTTGAATAATTTTTTCAATATATTTAAATCGAGGCCAGTTGTTATAAAATAAAAAAAACTATCAACTAATCACTTTATCAACCTTACCTTACCCTACCCCAATTCCTCAAAAAAACCGGTTTGTTTGTTTTTTTTGCAATTATTCCAATCGTAGTAACGGCCATTCATGGCAATGTAAATTCCAGCTGGTAAGCTTTGTACAAATGCCAATGCGCTTCCCATATTAAATAATCCATCGCTAGAGCCAAATTTGTAAGGAATCATAGCTCCGGTTATCACCACCGTTTTTCCAGGTATTTTTTCAGATAGGTATTTTGCAGTTTCAGTCATGGTATCGGTTCCGTGGCTGATTACAATTTTATTTTCTTCGCTCTTTTGGCAACTTTCCAAAATGATATTCCTGTGCTCATCTGTCATGTCTAAACTATCCATTAACATCAATGTAGTAACATTTAAGTCTAAGCGGCATCTTCCAAGCTTTAAAATTTCATTGATTTGTGAATCTTTAAAGAACAATTGTCCGTTTAATTCATTGTATTCTTTATCAAATGTACCGCCTGTTACAAATAGTCTAATTGCCATAATTAATAATTAATTTACTCTGCAAGAATAAGGAATTGATTTAGGCTATTATATTTGAACCATTAAATTTTTTAAACAATTGAAAAAAAATGTATTCAGATTTGGAGCAATGCTGTTGGTATTGCTTGCTATAGTTAGCGCTTATTCATTTACCAATAAGTCAAAACCCAAAAAAGTAAAGAAGGTAATTTTCATTATTGGCGATGGAATGGGCTTAGCACAAATTAGTGGTGCCATGAGTGAAACCAATGAAAGAAACGCTTTTGAACGCTTTAACGTAATTGGTATGAGCAAAACTTCTTCATCCGATAATTATATAACCGATAGTGGTGCTGGCGCAACTGTATTTGCCATTGGCAAAAAAACTTTTAACGGAGCTATCAGTGTGAGCGTTGATTCAGTGGCCTATCCAAGTTTATTTGAAATGATGAAAAAGAAAAACATGGCTACTGGTGTGGTGGTAACTTCGTCAATTACTCACGCCACCCCTGCTTGTTTTTATGCACATGTTTCATCACGTAAAAGTGAAGATGATATAGCAAGTTTTTTGTTGCAAGGCAATTGTGACATCGCTATTGGTGGTGGAACTAAGTTTATTAAATACCGCAAAGACAGCATGGATTTAACTGCTTTATTGCAACGCAATGGCTTTATGGTTAAAACAGATACCTCCAATAATTTTACTCCACTCCTAGCCAATAAGCAAGTTTACACTTTGGCTTTTGATGGCATGAAACGTAAATTAGATGGCAGAAATGACTTTTTAAAACAAGCTTCTTTAAGTGCTATTTCGCAATTAAATCATAACAAAAATGGTTATATGCTCATGATTGAAGGTAGTCAAATTGATTGGGGTGGACACGAAAATAACTATGAATACATGAAAACAGAATTGTATGATTTGAACGAAACCATGAACGCAGTTTTAGATTATGCAGAACAGCAAGGTGATGTTTTGGTAGTAGTTACTGCCGATCATGAAACTGGTGGACTTTCATTGCATCCAAATAAAGAAAACAAGAAAAAATTTATAGCCAATTATTCTACTGGTGGTCATTCTGGGATTATGGTTCCTGTTTTTGCTTTTGGGCCAGGTGCTGAAAATTTTGGTGGAATTTATGAAAATACGGAAGTGCATTTTAAATTCAAAAAATTGTTAGGTTTGGAGTGAGGAAATAAGGTTGGTGAGGACACCAACCTTGGACTAAAAATTCAAAAAATTGTTAGGTTTGGAGTGAGGAAATAAGGTTGGTGAGGACACCAACCTTGGACAATGGATTATTAGCATTACAAAAGGTTGGTGAGGACACCAACCTTGGACGAATAAGGACACCAACCTTGGACGAATCAGGAGACCAACCTTGTATGAAAATTGTTAGATTTGGAGTAACTAATTATTCGTCATTGCGAGGCACGAAGCAATCTAAAACATGGATTTCAATGAGATTGCTTCGTGCCTCGCAATGACGTAAAGTGAGGCTTGGGAAATTGAAAAATAAGAGAAATACAAATGAGAGAAACGAAACAATTAATTAAAAATTTACGGCTCATAGAATGGCGGGAACGATATGCATTGAATGGTATTTTGTTGTATGTTTTCTCATCAATTTTTACCGTGTCGCTATCAGTGAAGGTGCTTAATATACCTTCATGGAACGCGGTATTTTGGGTGTTAATTCTATTCAGTTCTATCAATGCCATTGCAAAAAGTTTTATCGCAGAATCGAAAGGAAAAATGCTTTATTTTCACGGACTTATTTTACCCGAAAAACTCATTTTAGCTAAGTCCATTTACAGTGCTATTTTGAATTTAATATTAAGTTTTGTTGCCTTATTTTTTTACA
>CAMCQX010000111.1 GCA_945876985.1 Chitinophaga pinensis | reverse complement strand
ATAACTAACAACTAAAAAAGATGTTTTTAAAAGAATATTTCGGTACCATATACAAATCAATTAAATCCTTACTGGTAGGGATGAAAGTGACTGGATATTATTTTACCCATCTCGATGAAATTAAAACGGAAGAATATCCAGATAATAGAGCAACTTTAAAAATGTTCGATCGTTTTAGAGGTGAAGTAGTAATGCCTCACGATGAAAATAACGAACACCGTTGCACTGGATGCCAAGCTTGTGAAATAGCTTGCCCAAATGGAACAATAAAAATTATTACCAAGCAAGAAATTTTAGAAGACGGTAAAAAGAAAAAGAGAATTGATGCTTTTGTTTACCACTTAGATTTATGCACCATGTGCAATATGTGTGTGGTGGCTTGTCCAAGTGATGCAATAGTAATGGCGCAAAATTTTGAACACAGTGTTTACGATAAAAAACAATTGAAGAAAATTCTGAACATGCCAGATTCTAAATTAATGCAAGGAGTAGAATAAAAATTATGAATTATGAATGTTGAATTAATTCAATGTTCAATAAACAAACAATATAAAATGAGTGCATCAATAGTTATATTTTACATTTTAGCAGCCATCATTTTGGGTGGAGGAATTTTGGCAGTTACTGCAAAAAAAATATTCCGTTCGGCTATTTATTTGCTATTTTCATTAATGGGAATTGCTGGATTATATTTTTACCTGAACTATGAATTCATTGCTGCGGTGCAAATTGTAGTTTATATTGGTGGAATAGTAGTGCTGATTATTTTCTCTATATTTTTAACCCAAGCATCGGGAAAAGACATGGAGAAACCCAAATTAATGTCGGTAATAGTTTCAGCAGTGGCAGCAGTTTTTGCATGTGCCATTGTTATTTCATTAATCAATAATTACTCATTTGTTGCCACTACAAACACTGCTATTGAACCAACAGTTAAAAACATTGGACGACAAATGTTAAGTACCACCGAACACGGATTTATTTTACCTTTTGAAGTAGTAAGTATGTTATTACTTGCCGCATTAATTGGATCAATTGTAATTGCCTTAAAACCAAAAACAGAAGCATGAACGAAATTGGTTTAACTCATATTTTATTTTTAAGTGCCATCTTATTTTTTATAGGCGTTTACGGTTTCCTAACTCGCAGAAACATGGTTACTATGTTAATGTCCATAGAACTTATTTTGAACAGTGTAAATATCAATTTTGTTGCTTTCAACAAATATTTACATGCGGGCAAATTAGATGGAACTTTCTTTACCATTTTTATTATCACCATTGCTGCTGCTGAAGCTGCAGTGGCCATTGCCATAATTATTCACTTGTATCGTAGCAGCAAATCAATTGATGTGAACGATGCTGATTTGATGAAGTTTTAACTAAAAATATGTCGAACTATACTATCGCATTAATTCCACTTATACCTTTAGCAACCTTTGTTGTTTTAGGTTTATTTGGCAGAAAATATTTAAGTGCATTTGCTGGAATTATAGGAACTATTTCCTTGCTCATTTCTACCATTATTTCGTTGGTAACTGCTTACCAATATTTCTTTATTTCGGGTAAAATAAATGGCATTTACCAACCCATTATTGCTTTAAAATATTCGTGGCTACAGTTTACGCCTTCTGTTTCTATCGATATGGGAATTATGCTTGATCCTATTGCTATGATGATGATAGTGGTGGTTACTTTTGTTTCACTCATGGTTCATATTTTTAGTTTGGGATACATGAAAGGCGAAGAACGTTTTGCTACTTATTATGCATTTCTTTCCTTGTTTACTTTCTCTATGCTTGGTTTGGTTTTATCGTCAAATATTTTTCAAATTTATATGTTTTGGGAATTGGTGGGCGTTTCATCATTCTTACTCATAGGTTATTATTTCGACAAACCATCAGCCGTGGCTGCTTCTAAAAAAGCATTCATCGTTACCCGTTTTGCCGATTTAGGTTTTTTAATTGGCATTTTGATTTTAGCTTACAGTGCCGAAACTTTAGATTTTGGAACATTGATAGCTCGCTTAACCGATGCTTCTTCACCTTATTTTGTTAATGCTGCCGGTGCTTCATTTATTGGAATTAGCGCATTAACATGGGGATTGGTTTTGGTGTTTTTAGGTGGTGCTGGTAAATCGGCTATGTTTCCATTTCATATTTGGTTACCTGATGCCATGGAAGGTCCAACGCCTGTTTCTGCCTTAATTCATGCCGCTACCATGGTGGTTGCAGGTGTATTTTTGGTAGCGCGTTTATTCCCCATTTTTGCTTTTGATGCAGCTGCTTTAACAGTGGTAACTTATGTGGGCGCATTTTCTGCTTTGTTTGCCGCCATTATAGCTTGCACACAAACCGATATAAAAAGAGTTTTGGCTTATTCTACCATGTCGCAAATTGGTTACATGATGTTCTCGTTAGGCGTTGCCAAACATGGTGGCGAAGGCGGTTTAGGTTATATGGCTGCTATGTTTCATTTGTTCACACACGCATTCTTTAAATCATTGTTATTTTTAGGTGCTGGTGCAGTTATTCATTTGGTGCATAGCAATGAAATGAAAGACATGGGCGGGTTAAGGAAACTAATGCCAATTACTCATATCACTTTTTTAATTGCATGTTTAGCCATTGCGGGAATTCCTCCTTTTGCAGGATTTTTCAGTAAAGAAGAAATTTTATTAGCAGCATTTCATTCCAATAAAATGGTATTTTTTGTAGCATTATTTACTTCTGGTTTAACAGCATTTTATATGTTCAGGTTATACTTCTCTATTTTCTGGAGCAAAGAAAGTCATGTGCATGAAAACGGACATGGAGAAGGAACTTTAAGTATGAAAATACCTTTGATAATTTTGGCAGTTTTGGCAGTATTTGCAGGCTTTTTCCCAATTGCATCGTTGGTTACTTCCGATGGTTTAGCATTAGAAACTCATATTGATTATTTGTTTTCATTAACTCCTGTTGCTTTAGCAATTACTGGAATTTTATTGGCAAGTAGTTTATACAAATCTGAAAATACTAAACCACAAAATATTGCCACCACTTTAGGTGGATTATATACAGCAGCACACAAAAAATTCTATATGGATGAATTGTATCTGTTCATTACCCAAAAAGTTATTTTCAATTTAATAGGAAAACCCGCAGCTTGGTTTGACAAAAATATAGTAGATGGTTTAATGAATTTGTTTGCTGATACAACCGCACAAATTTCAGATAATATGAAAGGTTTACAGTCAGGAAAATTACAACAATATGCAAGTTACTTTTTTGTTGGAGTGCTCGGGTTTATGTTATTGTTTATTTATTTATGGAACTAAAAAATTAAGGAATGACGAATTTATCAATATTAGTAATTTTTCCGCTGCTCACTACGTTTGCAATATTGTTTTGCCGTAACGTAACGCAGATAAAATGGACCGCTTTAATTGGTTCATTGCTTCAATTAACCATTGCTTCATTGCTCATGTATTCATACTATGGCGAACGTTCAGCGGGCAATACTGCACAAATGCTTTTTGAAGCACGATACAGTTGGTACAGTGCCATGAACATTGAATATTATGTGGGCGTTGATGGCATTTCTGTAATCATGATTATGCTAACCGCATTTGTAGTTACTTGCGGTATTTTAATTTCTTGGAAAATAGAAACTTTAACCAAAGAGTTTTTCTTTTTATTGTTATTATTAAGTGTTGGGGCTTATGGCTTCTTCATTTCATTGGATTTATTTACCCTATTTTTCTTCCTAGAATTAGCGGTAATTCCTAAATTTTTACTGATAGCCATTTGGGGCAGTGGCAAAAAAGAATACAGCGCCATGAAATTAGCTTTGATGTTAATGGGAGGTTCAGCTTTAGTATTAATTGGTTTGTTAGCTACTTATTTCAATACCGATACGGGCGGTGGCGTTCATACTTGGGATTTACTAAAAATTGCTCATATGCATATTCCTTACGAAACCCAATTATTTATTTTTCCATTTTTATTTGTAGGTTTTGGTGTATTTACTGCTTTGTTTCCATTTCATACTTGGGTTCCTGACGGACATTCATCTGCACCAACAGCGGCTTCTATGTTTTTAGCTGGAATATCAATGAAATTAGGCGGTTACGGATGTTTAAGAGTAGCTACTTATTTAATGCCAGAAGCTGCGCAACACTATTCATGGATCATTGTTTTATTAGCAACCATTGCCATTATTTATGGTGCTTTTGCTACTTTAATGCAAAAAGATTTGAAGTATATCAATGCTTATTCATCGGTAAGTCATTGTGGATTTATATTATTAGGAATTGGCATGTTAACCAAAACCGCTTTGATTGGAGCCGTGATGCAAATGGTTTCACACGGTTTAATGACAGCCCTTTTCTTTGGTGCCATTGGCATGATTTACGAACGAACGCATACCCGACAAATAAAAGAATTAGGCGGATTACTGAAAACAATTCCTTTCCTATCTTCTGTTTTTATCATTGCTGGTTTATGTTCATTAGGATTACCTGGCTTTAGCGGATTTGTATCGGAAATGGTAGTTTTTGTTGGCGCTTGGCAGCAACCAGATGCTTTTCATAGAATAGCTACCATACTTGCCGCTGCATCTATTGTGGTAACCGCAGTTTATATTTTACGCGCTGCAGGAAGTGCCATCATGGGACCAATAAAAAATGAACATTTCAATCATTTAAAAGATGCAACTTGGAACGAAAAAATGGCTTCAGTATTGTTAATATTTGCCATTCTTTCTATTGGATTAGCACCATTTTGGTTAATCAATATCATTTCACCCGATACACAAATAATCATGGAAAACATTGCGAGAGGAGCAATTGGTAATTAAAATGAATACAGACTTTTTCATATTGTTAAAACCCGAACTGAGCTTAACGTTCATCATATTTATTCTGTTAATTATAAAGGTTTCGGATGGAATGAACAAAAATAGTTCAATCATTCACTTGGCTAATTTTTTATTGCTCATCAACTTTTTGTTAGGCTTTATTGGCAATACTACAGGAACTTTATTTAGCGACATGTACCATACCAATGGTTTAATTGCTTTAGAAAAAAATATCCTCAATTTTGGAACACTTATTATTTCGTTACAAGCTTTTGAATGGCTAAAAAACCATAAACATGTGATAGAATTTTACATACTGATGTTAACTACTTTATTGGGTATGTTTTTTATGGTTTCAAGCGGAAATTTCTTAATGTTTTTCCTTGGATTAGAATTGGCTTCTATTCCATTAGCAGCCATTGTAAACTTTGATTTAGAAAAAATAAAATCATCGGAAGCAGCTGTAAAAATGATACTTTCATCGGCTTTTGCTTCTTGTATTATGTTGTTTGGAATTTCATTGGTTTATGGTACAACCGGCACTTTAAATTTTGCAGAATTACCAGCTTTAATTACCAATAATCCTTTACAAATTTTAGCGTTAATATTTGTGTTTACTGGCTTTGCGTTTAAACTTTCAGCCGTTCCGTTTCACTTATGGACAGCCGATGTATATGAAGGTGCGCCAGTTCCAGTTACTGCTTATTTATCCGTAATTTCAAAAGCAGCAATGGTTTTTGTTTTCATTTCAGTATTGAATCCATTGTTTCAAAATGTACCAAATGTTTGGTACAATATGTTGTTTTTAACCATTGTTCTTACCATTACAATTGGAAATCTTTTTGCCATTAGACAAAATAATATCAAACGTTTTTTAGCATTTTCTTCAATCTCTCAAGTTGGATTTATTCTATTAGGCATCTCATCGGGAACTACTATGGGAGTAACTGCCAGCGTTTACTTTTTAATCGTTTATATCTTCTCTAACTTGGGTGCATTTGGAGTTATTGCTTTGGTAGCTGCGCAAACTGAAAAAGAAAACATCAGCGACTTTAAAGGATTTTATAAAAACAATAAAACGTTGAGTTGGATAATTACCATTGCTTTATTTTCATTGGCTGGAATTCCACCAACAGCAGGTTTCTTTGGAAAAATGTTTTTGGTAACTGCCGGAGCTAGTAAAGGAAATTATGTGTTAATTATCATTGCGGTTTTAAATATGGTAGTTTC
>CAMCQX010000110.1 GCA_945876985.1 Chitinophaga pinensis | reverse complement strand
TTCCTTTATTTAAAATTACATTTATATCATTTATTCCGTTCAATAAAGTCCTTTCATTGCTCCAAACAGTTTTACCAAAAACGTCTATAATTTTAAGTTTTGCTACACTATTATTTTTTGATTCAAATGAAATATTGAATGCACCATTTGATGGATTTGGAAAAATTGTAATACCATTATCCTCATTGATAGCGGTAATTAATACCATTTTACTTATTGACGAAGTTCCATCAAAATCAATTTGATTCAATCGGTAATAAACTATTTGATTTTTTAAATCACTAAAAATATTTTGGTCAGTATAACTGTAGTTTGAAACTACAATTGAATTATTTTTACCTTTCACTTTTCCAATTTTTTCAAAGTTAATTCCATCAAATGAACGCTCAACAATAAAAAATTCATTGTTTATTTCTGAAACAGTTACCCAATTTAAAACTGCATTATTATCTTTTTTAGTTCCTTCAAAATTGGTCATTTTTACTGGTACAGTTGAGGAAGCAGTAATGTATGCTGTATCATAAAAAGTACCACAAGAATTGGTATAAGAAGCCACATAAGCTCTAATTCCAGCAGTTGTATAAGGACCAACTTTTGTTCTAGCATTTGTATCGAAAGGAGTCCCTAAATAATTCCAGTTAAAACCAGTCATTGAACCAGGAACAGGCACTGAAGTTCCACTGTTTATGGCATTAGGATTTTGTGGTGTTACACCAGAATTAACCCAGCAACTTGAAGTATTATTATCAGCTGCGTTTAATCTGTTACCTGAGCTAGAAACTGCAGGTGTATTTCCGCTCCAATCAGAAGACGTAACGCCAGATGCTATTGGAAAAGCATAAGTTCCATAAACGGCTGCGTCTATAATTGTTCCCGACTGATTTTTGATTAAGTAACCTCTATTGTCACCCGTTGAGCTATGTGTTACTGTATTTCCTGTATGGTAATAAAAGTTTGTAGGGCTTGGTGTACTTGAACCTAATTGACCAGTTGCTAAAATCATGGTTCCATTTGGGCTAAATACTATTCCTGTTGGGAAAGTTACGGTATGTTGTAACGCAGTACCAGTCCATTCTTCCATGGTAAAACCTGCAATGCTACTACTTGGAACACCTGTAAGTTCTACATAATCGTCTGCTGTTAAATAAGTAGGCCAACCTGCCGAAGGAGCACCAGTTGCAACTTTGTAATGTGCAATTTCACTAAAAAACACTCCTCCACCTGGAAAAATTGGTGAAAATGCTTCTAATAAAACAGTATCTAATGAACTGGTAACTGTTCTTGTTTTAGGCAGAACCGATAATATAGGTTTTACCTCAAAAGGGACGCTTAAATTAATGGTATCATTGGTTATTATACCATTAATTGTAGAAGGTCTAATATATGCTCGTGCATTATAAAAACCTGGAGTTGACATGTTAAAATTAGCAACAAAATAAGTTTTACTTAAGCTAGCTCCTAAGGTATCGGTTACCAACACAATACTATCGGTTTTTGAAATTGGGCCACTTTGACTCCATACAATGGTAAGAGGATTTGTGCTAAAGTTAATAGTAGCACCAATTAAATTAGTGACAGTGATTTTGATTGTATCAGCACTGCTATAACACACGCTAGATTTAGCAATACTGATATTACTAATTGCAATATCGCTTGATAAACTAATAAACTCTATTGCGCCCATATCTGGTGTACTAGTTGATCTAATGTTTCCAATTATGTCGTTTAAAACACCAACAGGAGTTCCAAAATTATCAATATTTGATGAAAGAGGAGTTATGTTTCCTGTTGTAAGATTTACAAAAACTGGATCGGCTGAAAGCGAATTGGTGTCTTTTAAAGAGGTGGTTTTCCAATCGGCTAAAGTAGTGGTGTTAGCTGCCCAATAACCTATATAATTAGTTCCTGCAGTGGCAGTCATTGAAAAATCATTGTAATTTGAACTAAACGAAGTAGAAACTGCTGTAACATAAATATTGAATTTTATTCCAGTACCCGAACCTCCAATACTAAAGATATTATTGTATAATTTATGGTTATCGGGAGCAGTACCCAAAAATAAATTTCTATTGGCACCAGCACCAGTTGTTACTAATGCTACTGTGTTATG
Source organism: Chitinophaga pinensis (assembly GCA_945876985.1). Taxonomy (GTDB): domain Bacteria; phylum Bacteroidota; class Bacteroidia; order UKL13-3; family UKL13-3; genus JAAFJM01. Next base: position 3,964 of record CAMCQX010000110.1, on the reverse strand, counting down.
ATAAATGTTTATTCTGTCGCGAGTTCCCAATAAATACATGCCATAAATAGTTCCTGTTGTATTGATGTTATAAATAGCGTTATTTATAAATTCGGTTTCATAACCAATTGCATTAACCGAGGTTGTTACATAAATAGGATAAGCTGTATAAGTACCTGTTCCAGCATCATGTATTAAGTTATTTTTTACTTTAATATTTTTTGCTGTTCCTAAATAAATACCATAAAAAGTAGAAAGTGTTGTTCTGTTTAAACGATGAATATTGTTATTTAAAATTTCAATTGAATCACCATTAGAAATATATACACCATAAAGATAAAAATCTCTGATAATATTGTTTTGAATTATATGTCGGCTGTTATTTAAATAACTTGCATTTCCAATTGCTGTAATACTGTAATAACCGCCTATAATTTCATTGTTTGTAATAATAATGTTTTGAGCATTATTTCCAGCAGTAGTAGCAGCTGAGGCCGAACCAGAAATAACAATTGCAGCATTTGAAGTTCCCGTTGCAATTGTTCCTACGTTTATTTTGTTTCTGTTTATGGTAATATTTTGAGCTTGGTTACCAATGTATATTCCAAAACCACTCAAAGCAGTTCCGGTAGCGGTAATATTAAAACTATCAATGGTTAAATATTTTGTTCCCAAAAAAGAAATGATTGGAGTTGCCGAACTTTGTAAGGTATTCCCATTTCCATTTAGTGTAATTGTATTGATTGCTGATGAACCTGAAATATTTCCAAAAGTTACTGTTTCATTATATGGTCCAGAGCTGGCAGCAACGTTTATTGTTACAGCTCCACTTACGCCAACGCATGAAAGTTCAGTTGCTAAAAAACTTAAACTTTGATAATTTGTAGAAGATTGAGGAAGCAAACGATTTACTGTATATGTACCAGCCAAAGGCGATGAACTTGTGGTTACTTTTACAAATGCCGAAGTATCGTAATTAGTTCCACATCCTACTCTACATCTGTACCAAGTAGTAACCGTTTGAGTATCTAAAGTTGACCTAGTAGTATCAATGGGCATTATTGAATATGGACCTGTAGAATCGGTAGTAGAGCGAAGCCATTGATATGACAAACCAGTTCTTATTGAATCGTTCGCTAATGACAAAAGAATTGGTTGACCTGCACATGCATAACCAACATTAGCAGTTGAAGTACCAACTGTTGGTGTGCCACTGCATGGAATAGCCGGGTTGAAAATAATTTCACCAATCCAACCTCTTGAATTTATAGTAGGTGCTACAGGCGGAATTCCTGTTCCTCCATATCCAATACCTGCTCCAGTAATTATACTTACTCCTGATGTTGTAATTGTTGTAGTTCCTGTTGTTGGCATGGTAAAATACCTTTGACTAAGTGCATAAACCAAAATACCATAAGTAGTATTGGCAGGAATGGTAAAACTTAAACCGCTAAGTAAAGTTTGAGTAACAGTAGTAGTAGTGTTTGCCACTGCTGATATAGAACCAGATGCTACTAAATTCCATCCATTTGCAGTAGTTATTGCCGCTGGGGCGCCACTTACTGGTGTTGGATTATAATATAGCGAAACCGGTGAAGTGACTGTAGCACCAATTACCCCTTTTATTTCAGAAATAATAATTGGGTAACTATTGTTATTTTGTAAATTAAAAGTTACACCACCACTACCATTATTGTTTAAAAAAGTACTTGTGGTGCTTAGCGTTTGTGCATTGATTATTGATGTTGTTAAAACACCAATAAGTACAAATATAATTATTTTGATTTTAGTAAATATTTTTTTCATTTTTCCGTTTTTCATTTTTGCAAAGAACGGATAAAATGTATTAAATAAAAAATTAATTTACTCCAAAATTATAGCTAAATCCTACTACTAAACCTCCAGGTTTTAAATCATTTAGGTCGTTTTTGCCTTTATCAGAAAAATGAATGGTGTAATCAATATTTTCATGACTTCCGCCATCTACTAAAACTGAAAAGCCTAAGTCTAACACTAATCTATTGCCACTTTTTCTTATCCATTGGTGTTGAATTCCTATATTAAACAGGGTGGCGGCAGTTAAATTCATATTGACATCTTTTTTGCTTTTTACGCCAAAAGTATCTTCTACTTCTAATTTAACATTTGCATCGTTTAATCCGCTAGCCCGTGAAATACTTAATACAGGACACCAAGCATTTTTATTAATGGCATTAAACACTATTCCTAAAGATACTTTACTGCCCCAAGATCCAACTCCAACGCCTGCGTCCATAATCATTTTTTCATTTAAACGAATGCCTAATTTAAATCCTGCTGCTCCGCAATTATTATTGATACCACTGCCAATGCCAAGGTAAAAAGTAGCATTCTTTTTTTCCAATCCATAATCTTTAATATTTTGTGCGTTTACCAAATAAGTAAATGAACAAAATAATGCTGCTAATAAAATGTTTCTTTTTTTCATGATTGAATTTGTTTTAAATTAATGTCCACCTGATACTTTTTTATCAAAATCTATACCTTGACTTTTTAAAATGCCACTTACTTTCCAAGCGTAAAATGCCAAGTAAGCAAAACATAAAGCACCAATAATATAACTATTTTGAATACCTATGTTTTCCGAAATAACTCCTTGTAACCAACTCACAATTCCACCGCCCATAATCATCATGATTAAAAAACTACTACCTTGACTGGTGTTTTTTCCTAATCCGCTAATTGCTAAAGTAAAAATACATGGCCATAATGTGCTACAAAATAAACCTACACTTGTAAATGCATAAACACTTGTCATGCCGCTAGTGGCCATGCCTGTTAGCAATGCTAAAATTCCTAAAACCGAAAATATTAATAACATTCTTGCTGGATTTCCTTTGCTGGCAATGTCAGCAGCAATGAGTACTAAAATGATTAGTCCGTAAACATAAAAAGGAGTTAAGTCGTGCTTTGCAATAGCATTTACAAATAAGAAAACGCCAAATGCCAAGTAAGGAGCTACAAAACGTAGCACTTTTTGGGTAGTCATGTTTTCGGTAAATGCTTCTACCGCACCAGTCCAACGGCCAATCATTAAACTTGCCCAATACAATGAAATATAGGGTGCAATATCGCCAATGGCAAAACCTAATTTACTTTCCATGTATGCAGGTAAATTACTGGCAGTTGAAACTTCAACGCCTACATATAAAAATATGGCAATCATACCCAAAACCAATTGTGGGTATTTTAGCGCAGAATTTTTAACCGATTTATTGTCAACATCAGATTCTTCAATGGCTTTTGGATGTTCGGGTAAAGAAGAAAATTTTAGTAATACTGCTACTAATAAAAACGCAATTCCTAAAACTAAATAAGGAATTTTAACACTTTCAATACTCAAATCGGTATTGCCAGAGGCAGCCGAACCAAAAATAGCAAAACTTACAATAAGCGGCCCAATGGTAGTTCCCAAATTGTTAATTCCACCTGCTAACGTTAATCGTTGAGAGCCGGTAGTAATTGGTCCTAAAGCAATAGCCAATGGATTTGCAACAGTTTGTTGCAATGAAAAACCTAGTCCAACGGTAAACAATCCGGCTAACATGAGTGTGTATGAACCAGTGTTTGCAGCGGGATAAAATAACAAGGTTCCAAGTGCAGAAATGACCAAACCTAAAGCCAATCCATTTTTATAACCAATTTTGTTCACCAAATCTTTTCCTATTAATAATGAAATTCCCATGTAAATAAGAGAACCAACTGTGTAAGAAATATAAAAAGCAATAGACACAAACTGACTTTGACTTTGTGTTAAATCAAAGGCTTTTCTGAATACCGGTATTAAAATATCGTTACTGGCAGCCACAAAGCCCCAAAAGAAAAATACGATGACTAAAGGGATGAATTGTGCCCAATTTGTTTTTGAATTTTGTTCCATTTTTATGATTTTATTTGTGGTCAAGAACGTAAAATATTATGAAAACAAAAAATAAAATTATAAACC
>CAMCQX010000109.1 GCA_945876985.1 Chitinophaga pinensis | reverse complement strand
ATTGTTTTTGAATGGAAAGACAGCGAAACTGAAGCTGAAGGATGGATAGTAATAAACTCATTACGTGGTGGTGCTGCAGGTGGTGGAACGCGTATGCGTAAAGGTTTGAACAAACATGAAGTTACTTCATTGGCCAAAACCATGGAAATTAAATTTGCCATTGCTGGTCCAGCTATTGGGGGAGCAAAATCTGGAATTAATTTTGACCCAGCTGATCCTCGTAAAAAAGGAGTGTTAGAGCGTTGGTACAAAGCAGTGATGCCTTTGCTAAAAGCATATTATGGAACTGGTGGCGATTTAAATGTTGATGAAATTCATGAAGTAATTCCTATAACTGAAAAGTTAGGTTTATTTCATCCGCAAGAAGGTGTGGTGAATGGACATTTTAAAGTGAATGCAATTTCTACTAAAAAACGTTTGGCAAATTTAACTGGTGGCGTTTCCAAAAAATTAACAGATTTACGTTTTATTCCTGCTGACGATAAAAACTTGGTAACTGCCGATATGATTACTGGTTATGGAGTGGCAGAAGCGGTTCGTCATTACTACGGAATTTGGGGTGGAAACGTGAATATGAAACGTGCTATTATTCAAGGTTGGGGAAATGTAGGCGCTGCAGCTGCTTATTACCTGAGTTTGTATGGTGTGATGATAGTTGGAATAATTGACCGTAATGGTGGTTTGATAAAAAATACTGGCTTTACCAAAGATGAAATAAAAGAACTATTTTTAAACAAACAAGGCAATACTTTGGTTCATCCTGATATGCTTTCATATGAAGAAGTAAATGCGAAAATTTGGGACATTGGTGCGGAGATTTTTGTTCCGGCTGCTGCTTCTCGTTTGTTAACCAAAGAGCAAGTAGATAGAATGGTGGAAGGCGAATTAGAAGTAATTAGCTGCGGAGCAAATGTTCCCTTTGCCGATGAAGAAATATTTATGGGTGCGGTAGCAAATTATACCGATGATCAAGTAGCTGTAATTCCTGATTTTATTGCTAATTGTGGCATGGCACGTGTATTTGCTTATTGCCAAAGCAATGATGAAGTAGATTTAACCGATGAAGCAATTTTTAAAGATTCATCGAAAGTAATTTGGCAAGCCATGATGCGTTTACACCAATTCAATCCAAAACATACTGGGCTTTTGAAAAAAGGATTAGAAATGACTTTGGTGAATTTGGTAAAATAGTTGATTGGTTAATAAAGTTGATAAGTTTTAAGTAACAAAATAACAAACATATTTAACCTATTAACCAATCACTCAATTAACCTGTCAACCCTATCAACCAATAAACCCTATCAACCAATAATCCAATGAACGAAACACTTGAAATAAAATTTTTAGAAAACCCATTACGAGAATACCTCGTTTGTGTTTGTATTTTGATATTAGGCTTTTTGCTCAAACGATTGTTTGCTAATGTAGTCAGTAAACAAACTTTTAGAATATTTAAAGGCATTGCCAAAAACCAATATTACGACAAATTTTTGCAGCTTTTGCAAACTCCATTTGAGCAATTAATTACATTGATTATTTTGTTTGCTGCTTTTAGTCGCTTGAATTTTCCAGAAGCTTGGCATATTGATGGAATTGAAAAATTTGGTTTGCGTTGGATACTTGAAGCTGCTTTTGAAATTGCATTGATTACCGTAATTACCAAATTAGTTTTAAAATCGGCAGATTATATAGCTTATATTTTAATTGCAAGTGATGTAGAACATTTGAACTTGGATTTGATTCGTTTTATAAAAGAATTATCAAAAATTGTGATCATCATTTTTGCCTTTTTTGTAACACTAAGAATGGCTTTTGAGGTAAATATTACTGCATTAATTGCCAGTTTAGGAATTGGAGGATTAGCCATTGCTTTAGCAGCTCAGGATACCATTGCTAATTTATTTGGCTCGTTCATTATTTACTTAGACAAACCTTTTAAAGTTGGTGACCAAATTGAGGTTTCTGATGTTTCAGGAATAGTGGAACGTGTAGGTTTTAGAACTACCCGAGTAAGAACATTAGACCGCAGTTTGGTAACTGTTCCCAATAAAAAAATAGTAGATTCAACCCTTAATAATATTAGTTTAAGTGAAGAACGCAGGGTTAAATTTATGCTTCAATTAACATATGAAAGTAAGTCGGGTAATATTTTAAATATTATTGATGAAATTAAAAATGCCATCTTAAAAAATGAAGATACTAGCGAAGAACTCAATGTGAATTTTACCGATTTTGATTCAAGCTCTTTAAACATTTTAGTGATATACTTTGTAACCTCTAACCTTTACGAAAAGAAGATAGAAGTGAAGCAAGCCATCAATATTCAAATCATGGAAATAGTAGAACGAAACCGTTGCAAATTTGCTTATCCAACCCAACGCTTGTTTTTGGATAAAGAGTAATATTTATAAAAACATTCAACAAAAAAACACGCCATCAAGCGTGTTTTTTTGTTTGATAAATAAACTAAAATTTACTCTGCCGAAGCTTTTATTTTTACTGCACCAGCATTTGCTTTTTCAAATATTTTACCTTCAATTTCGGCTGTTAATTCCGGATTGTCAGTTAAAATTTGTTTTACTGAATCTCTTCCTTGTCCTAATTTTGTATCGTTATAACTGAACCAAGAACCCGACTTTTTGATTACTTCATAATCTACTCCTAAGTCAATGGTTTCGCCTAAGCGGCTAATTCCTTCGCCATAAATAATATCGAATTCTACGGTACGGAAAGGAGGCGATAATTTGTTTTTTGCCACTTTCACTTTTGTTCTGTTACCAATAATTTCAACGCCTTCTTTTATTTGGCCAATTCTACGAATGTCTAAACGAACAGATGCATAAAATTTCAATGCATTTCCACCCGTTGTAGTTTCAGGATTTCCAAACATTACACCAATTTTTTCACGTAATTGGTTAATGAAAATACACACACAACCCGTTTTATTAATAGTACCAGTTAATTTACGTAAAGCCTGACTCATTAAACGAGCTTGTAAACCCATTTTACTTTCGCCCATTTCGCCTTCAATTTCTGCTTTTGGAACCAATGCAGCTACTGAATCTATTACAATAATATCAATTGCACCAGAACGAATTAAGGCATCAGCAATTTCCAAAGCTTGTTCCCCATCATCGGGTTGGCTAATAATTAAATTATCTACATCAATTCCTAATTTTTCCGCATAACTTCTGTCAAATGCATGTTCCGCATCCACAAAAGCAGCAATGCCACCTTTTTTCTGACATTCAGCAATGGCATGTAAACTTAAAGTTGTTTTACCCGAACTTTCTGGTCCGTATATTTCTATGATTCTACCAACTGGCAATCCGCCAATTCCTAAGGCTATATCTAAACTTAACGAACCCGTTGAAATTACTTGTGTTTCAATCACTAATTTATCGCTCATGCGCATCACTGTGCCTTTGCCATATTGCTTGTCCAACTTATCCATAGTAAGCTGAAGTGCTTTCAATTTTTCTTTATTATCGCTCATATATTTATGTTATTTTTTTATTTCAAAAGTAAGTTTGCAAATTATAATGATATTAATTATTTATAAACAATATTTTTAAATTGGTTATCAATTTGTGGAAATATTATTGCTTAGCGGAGTTAAATATGACAGAACCAATTAATTCATCATAATTAAATTGGAGATTTTTATTATAAACTAAAATCATGTATTCGTTTTCGGTATTTGAATGATTTCCTTCAAAAATACTTTCATCAGGTTGCTTGGTTTCATTATCGTATATAGCATAAACATATTCATAGCGACCTTGTTTTAGGGGAACTTCCAAATCAAAACGAGCCCTGTTTTCATTAAAATTCATTTTATATTCTGGCTTTAATTTCCAATCAGTAAACTCGCCAATAACAAATACTTCGGCACCAGCGGGTAAAGCATCGGTTGCGCTTAATTGAAATTGCATAGCTGCATAATCACCATCCAAATCACTGTTATAACCTTCTTTGTTTGCTACAATTCTTTTTCCGTTAAAATCAAGGTATTGGAAATATTGCTTGCTTCCTCTTGATTCGTCCATGTTTAAAACACAGCGATAAAATGAATCTAAAATTTTAGTTCTAACGTTTAAACTAAATTGTCTTAAATTTCTAATGTCAAAAATCCTAAATTCATTGCCACCATTGAATAAAGTTTTATCAAAATAATTATAGTCTAATTTACCGTTACTGGTAAACTGAGGTTGAATTCCTCTCAACGCATTGTCCCATCTGTTATTTTGTAAAATCACCACTTTAATATCTTGCAAAGGATTTGGAACCAAAGCGGCATTATAATCTATTGAAAAATTAAGCTCTTGTTTGGTATATCTGAATTCTGCAAGCGTAGCCGGTCGAACAGTTCCTTCTATTTTTGTTTGATTATTTAAAATCATGAACCTTCGGGTTAACAGCAAATCGGTTTCATCAAAATTTCTGTAAACTTTTAAAATATAGTTTCCAGCAATGGTTGGTTTTAAATTTTCGTTGGGCAATAACAAATTATAATGAACATATTTTACATAAGTATTTGTTGAAAATTTAAAGTCAGTTATATTGTCAAAAGTGGTACCTTTTATATACAAGCTTTGTTGCATATTAGTTGGTTTCCATGCTTGGTCGCAATGAATTAATGTATATTGAAAATATTCATTATTAGTACCAATTACATCAAAACTTAGCTTTAATTGCTGTGCATTTAACGAAATAATTGGATACCTGTCATCGGTTCCATTTACCATTAATTGAACCGTTTGAACTTTTTTATCGTAAATGGTATTATCGAATTCAGCTTGCCCAAAAACAATCAATGTTTTACAAATAAAAAGTACCCATGCGAAATATTTCATAAATTCAAATAAACAAAAAAAATACAATTTAGGATAAACAAATTGTACAATTTTTTTTTTATTAACTAAATTGAATTTTTATTCAATTAAAATTGTTTTTTTAAATAATCAAAGCTAAAATTGAAAATGATAATTGTTAGAGCCACTCAAAAATTACTGAACAATCAGCGTTTAAAACCTGAAATAATTGATCAATCAATGGAGAATATAATTGTTTTAGGCGAGTGGTATGCAAACACAATTACAAGTTCATTTAAAGGAAAAAGTTTAGTAATTTATGTTCATCAGCCAAGCTTAATTACAGTTGTGATTGCTGGTAAAACCATTAAAAAAACCTTTTCTGAATTTGCCAAAAGACTTCAGAATTTATTGACTCGTTTTACCTTTCCCGCTTCCTTTGTTACTGAACAAATGATTGCTTTTGATAGCTCAATAATTACCAAAACAGCTAGTAGAAAAATGCTTGGTTTTATGAATTCCATCACCGACCATTTAATTAATAGAATGTATAGTTATGAAAATTTTGAAGACATTGATTTGGAAGAAGAAGAAAATATTTTAATGAACTTTGTACATGGAAGTAAAAATATTTTTATGCCTATTTCTTATTGGGGAAATTATTTTGTAGGTGAAGATCCATTTCGTAATTTTCATGAATTGAAAAATGAAGAGAACAGTATTCAATTAATTCCAAACGAAAACAAATTGAGTAGGAGTGAAGACCTGCACATGGAAAACCAACTGATGAAACTTCAAATTGAAGATTTTTTGGGAGGTCAAATTATGGGTGGTAATGAATTGGAATTACCTGCAGAAATAGAAAATTTGTTTTTGAAAAACATCATTGAATTTGAAAAACAATCGAAGCATATAAAGAAAGTAAAAATTATTGAATTGTTAGGAAAACATACTTTTAAACAGGCTGCCGAATTAAACCCCAAACAGCTAAAAACAGCCCTTGACAAAGCTTTTGCGTTGCTTGCTAAAAACAATATAAACTTAGACTTTTTGGCTGAATACAGTGATGAAATAAAGTATAAATTTATTTCGGAAGAATTAATTCATGAAGAAGCGCAAATGATGAACATGCCTGGCATGATTATGCATTTTATTTATGAAGAGTTTCATCCCAATAAAGATTTTGATATAAGAAATAGAATCAAACATTTTTTGTTTACGTTGTTTGAAAACGAAGAAGGTGAAAACAATTATCAATTTTCTTG
>CAMCQX010000108.1 GCA_945876985.1 Chitinophaga pinensis | reverse complement strand
TTTCCATGATTTTGCTGGTATCGTAATTCTAGTTTCAATCCTTCTGTTAATTTAATTTTCAAACCACCTCCTAAACCATAAATTTGTGTAACATCCCCATCTAAATTTTTTGTATCAGTTTTAGGTTGATTATTTGCATCGGTATAATTAATATTTTGTCTGGTAAAGAAAAATCTACCTCCCCAGTATGCAGTTCCAAATAATGTAATTGGCCAATTTGAGCCCAACTCTAAATCCAAATAAGGATACCAACCATATGCATTGCTATTAATTGCAATCTTTACATTGTTACTTTGAGTTGTACTTTTTCCACCAAAGTATAAATAGTCAAAACCAAGACCTGTAATAAGTGAAATTGGTAAATTTTCATTGAATAAATTTTTACCTAATTTAAATCCAAAACCAATGCCCTCAAGTTCGGGTGATTCAAAAGAGCTTGTTCCATAATTTAAATATGCACCAAATTGATTTTTGTTTCCATTATTTGCATCAATGGAATTGCTAATAGTTTTATTTTGAATTTGGTTATTTTGAAGGGTGTCTGCCTTTTTATTTTTATTTATTTTACCTGCATTTGTATTTGGATTTCGCTGCGCAAATGCAGTTGAAATAGTCAAAATAATTATTAAAAATACAGGAATAAATTTCATCATAAAATTATTACAAATATATTTTTATGTTACAAATTATAAAGGGTAAATTTTAAACAGAAAAAAAATATGCTATCTCCTATTTATAAATGTTTTCCAATGCATCTTTTATATCTTCAAATTCAAATTTGAAATCCACTTTTTCAATTTTTTTAGATGAAATATTTTGACTCATAAGTATAACAGCGGCCATTTCACCAAAAGCAATTTTCAATAAAAATGCGGGAATATTGGGTAAAAAAAATGGTCTGTTTAATGCCTTAGCAATTTGTTTTGTTATTTCGTAGTTTGTAACTGGATTTGGGGCCACTCCATTATAAACTCCTCTCATTTTTTCGTTTTTTGAAGCAAATAAAAACAAGTTAGCCATGTCTGTAATATGTATCCAACTAGTGATCATTTTTCCATTTCCTAAAGCTGCTGCTAATCCATATTTTACTGGTGCGGCAACACTTTTTAAATAACCACCATCTTTACTCAAAACAATTCCCGTTCTTATTTTTACAACTCTAATTCCTATAGTTTCAAATTTGTTCACTTCAATTTCCCATTGATTGGTTAAATCAGCCAAAAAATCAGTACCAATTTCACTTTCTTCGTTTAATAAATGATTATTTTGGTTTTTATAAATTCCAATTGCTGAAGCACAAATAATCGATTTTGGTTTATTTTGTCTTCGTTTCAAGGTTTCAAACAACAATTGAGTTGATTTAATTCTACTGTCTATTAATTCTTTTTTACGATCAGCTGTCCATTTTTTATCAGCTATTCCAGCACCGGCCAAATTAATAATTACATCAACATCTTGAAAACAATTTTCATCCAATTGATTTTTATTGATGTTCCATGAAAAACTTTTTACACCAGTTTTATTTTTTTTGGAACTTGTTAACCAAAAAACATCTTCATTTTTCTCTAAAATTAATTTAGTTATTTCGCTGCCTATTAGGCCACTACCACCTGTAATTAGATATTTCATATTTTATTCTATATAATTGAAAACATTCATACTCTCAATATGTTTATGAAATGTAATAATAAAATAATAATCAGCATTTGGCAACGTTTTCTATAAAAGATATTGAATCATTAACTGGCATTAAAAGTCACACATTAAGGATTTGGGAACAGCGCTTTAGCTTTATTAAGCCAAAACGAACTGAAACCAATATTCGTTATTACGATGATGAAGATTTAAAACTGCTATTGAATATTAGTGTTTTAAACAATCACAATGTAAAAATTTCAGAAATTGCTAAAATGACAGCAAGCGAAATGTCAAATTCAATTATTAAACTTTCTGACAGTTCAAGTAAATTCACCCATCAAATTAAAGATTTAATTTCATCAATGATGTCGTTTGATGAATTGGGATTTCATAGTAAATTGAATGAATTAATAAATGACATTGGTTTAGAAAAAACATACATAAATATAATTTTACCTTTTTTAACTGAAGTTGGAATGTTTTGGCAAATAGGAACTATTCAGCCTTCTCACGAACATTTTGCGACAAATATTTTTAAACAAAAACTTTTTTGCCACATCGATAATCAAATTGCCAATAAAGGTGAATGCAGTAAAAAATTCTTATTGTTTTTACCCGAAACAGAAACTCATTCATTAAATTTATTATTCGCAAATTATATTATTCGTTCTCGTGGTCATGATGTAATATTTTTAGGTCAAGAAGTGCCTTTAGAAGATTTAAAAAATGCTTTTAAAAATGAATCACTAGATTATATTTTTACAGTTGCAACTATTTCACATTTGAAAATTCCGGTACAAGAAATGCTTAATTTTTTAAGTGATAACTGGCCTCAAACTCAAATTTTAGTTTCTGGTTATCAATTTATTACATCAGATGCTAAGATTCCTTCAAATGTTCATGTATTGAAAAAACCTGATGATTTTATAAATTTTGTCAATGGCATTTCAGCTGAATTCGTAAGAAATAGTTGATATTTTGAAATGTAATTTAAGAAATGTGAGAATAATTTCAAACATTCAACTTCTATTTTTATAACTTTTATATTTGATTCGGTTGATTAAAAACCTACAATATATTTTTGGTTATTTTGATATGTTTTTTTAAAGTAAAAATAAATTCCTTTTTAGCATTGCTTCTACTCGTCATCAATTTAATAAATGAAATGTGCGTTTTCACTACTTTTATTTTATAATTTGAATAAATAATCTTTCCAAAAAATAAATAAAATAGGTAATATTATTTGTTAAATCATGTTGAAGCTAATTAAACTTTTTTTTCAAAATAGTTAATTCGTTTATTTACATCAAATTCCAATCCAATTTACTAAACTAAATTAGTAAAATACTTTTAGTAAAATCTATTATTTTCGCCCAATATCATCATTAGTGCAAATATGGAAATTGTAGGAAAATATACTCCAGTTAATAAAATTAGAATTGTAACCGCTGCTGCTTTGTTCGATGGGCATGATGCTGCCATCAATATTATGCGCAGAATTATACAATCAACCGGTGCTGAAGTAATTCATTTGGGACATGATAGAAGTGCGGAAGAAGTAGTAGATACTGCCATTCAGGAAGATGCCAATGCAATAGCCATGACCAGTTACCAAGGTGGACATGTGGAATATTTTAAGTTTATGCACGATTTGTTGCAACAAAAAGGTTGTGGACATATAAAAATATTTGGTGGTGGAGGAGGTGTAATTTTACCTACGGAAATTGCTGAATTACATGCTTACGGAATTTCTAGAATTTATTCTCCTGATGATGGACGTGCAATGGGATTGCAAGGCATGATTAACGATATGCTAAAGCAATCTGATTTTGCAACAGGCGCTAATTTATTGGCCGAAGCAAATGAAATCAACCAAAAAGTAAAAGAGCAAGATTATAAATCGATTGCTAAATTAATTTCAGCAGCCGAAAATTTTCCTGACGAATTTGCCTTATACAATCAACAAATCAACAATTCAATAAATCAACAATCTAACACGCCAGTGTTAGGTATTACCGGAACTGGTGGTGCAGGAAAATCATCATTGGTAGATGAATTGGTACGCAGGTTTTTGATGGATTTTGAATCAAAAACAATCGCTATTATTTCAGTTGATCCAAGTAAACGTAAAACTGGTGGCGCATTATTGGGCGATAGAATCCGAATGAATTCAATCAAAAATTCAAGAGTTTACATGCGTTCATTGGCCACTCGTCAAAGTAATTTGGCTTTATCAAAATATGTTAAAGAAGCCATTGATGTAATCAAAGCTGCACAATTTGATTTGATAATTTTAGAAACTTCGGGCATTGGTCAAAGCGATACTGAAATTATTGAACATAGCGATATGAGCTTATACGTAATGACACCTGAATATGGTGCTGCTACGCAATTAGAAAAAATTGATATGTTGGATTTTGCCGACATCATTGCATTAAATAAATTTGATAAAAAAGGTTCGTTAGATGCATTGAGAGATGTGAAAAAACAATACCAACGCAACCACCAATTATTTGATAAAGACCCAGATTTGATGCCAGTTTTTGGAACCATTGCTTCGCAATTCAATGATCCAGGAATGAATAGATTGTATAAATCCATTATGGAAAAATTAGTGGAGAAAACAGGCGCTAATTTAAAATCAGATTATCAAATTAGTGAGGAAATGAGCGAAAAGATTTACATCATTCCGCCAGCTCGCATTCGTTATCTTTCTGAAATTTCGGAAAACAACCGCAACTACGATAAATGGGTAAGCAAACAAGCTGAAATTGCTGATCAATTATTTGGTTTAAAATCAAGTATTGAAACCATCAAATCATCTAAAATGGATGATAAAGACCGATTGGTAAAAGCGTTGGAAGAAGCTTATTTTACAGTAAATTTAGATTTAGATCCTCGCAATAAAATACTGTTAGATACTTGGGAGGAAAAGATTGCGCAGTATAAAAATGAATATTATATTTTTAAAGTTCGCGATAAAGAAATAAAAATAAAAACTCATTCAGAATCGCTTTCACATTCACAAATTCCAAAAGTATCCGTTCCCAAATTTAAAGGTTGGGGCGATATTTTACGTTGGGCTTTGCAAGAAAATTTCCCAGGTGAATTTCCTTACACTGCTGGAATTTATCCATTTAAACGCGAAGGTGAGGATCCAACTAGGATGTTTGCTGGAGAAGGCGGACCAGAAAGAACCAACAAACGTTTTCATTATGTAAGTAATGGTATGCCAGCGAAGCGTTTGAGTACTGCTTTTGATTCGGTAACTTTATACGGACAAGACCCTGACCACAGACCTGATATTTACGGAAAAGTAGGTAATTCGGGTGTGAGTGTATGGAGCTTAGATGCTGCTAAAAAATTGTATTCAGGTTTCAATTTAGCCGATCCAAAAACATCGGTATCTATGACCATTAATGGGCCTGCGGCAATTATTTGTGCATTTTTTATGAATGCTGCCATTGACCAACAATGCGAAATTTACATCAAACAAAATGGTTTAGAGGAAGATGTTCGCCACAGATTAACACAGATTTTTGCGGAAAGAAAAACCAAACAGCCAACTTATAACGAAGAAATTCCTGAGGGAAATGATGGCTTAGGTTTAATGTTATTAGGCGTTACAGGCGATATGGTTTTACCTGCTGATGTATATAAAAAAATTAAAGTAGAAACTTTAAAACAAGTTCGTGGAACGGTTCAAGCTGATATTTTAAAAGAAGACCAAGCACAAAATACTTGTATATTCTCTACTGAATTTTCATTACGTGTAATGGGCGATGTACAGCAATATTTTATCAATAATGCTGTACGTAATTTCTATTCAGTTTCTATTAGCGGTTATCATATTGCCGAGGCTGGCGCAAATCCTATTACGCAATTGGCATTAACACTTTCAAACGGATTTACTTTTGTAGAATATTACTTGAGCCGCGGAATGAATATTGATGATTTTGCACCAAATCTTTCATTCTTCTTTAGCAACGGAATTGATCCTGAATATTCAGTAATTGGTAGAGTAAGCAGAAGAATTTGGGCCAAAGCCATGAAGCTAAAATATGGTGGAAACGAACGCAGCCAAATGATGAAATACCATATTCAAACAAGTGGTAGAAGTTTGCACGCACAAGAAATTGATTTCAACGATATTCGTACCACTTTACAAGCACTTTACGCCATTTACGATAATTGTAATTCTTTACATACCAACGCGTATGATGAAGCCATTACAACGCCAACAGAAGAGTCGGTGCGCAGGGCAATGGCTATTCAGTTAATTATTAACCGTGAGTTAGGTTTGGCTAAAAATGAAAATCCATTACAAGGTTCATTTATCATTGAAGAATTAACTGATTTGGTAGAGGCTGCAGTACTTGCAGAGTTTGATAAAATTAACGAGCGTGGTGGTGTTTTAGGCGCTATGGAAACCATGTACCAACGTAATAAAATACAAGAAGAAAGTATGTA
>CAMCQX010000107.1 GCA_945876985.1 Chitinophaga pinensis | reverse complement strand
ACTATTAGTTTTCCATCGTTTAGTAATTCATCTACAATGTCGTTTGCAGCTTTTAAATAACCACCAGGATTACCTCTTAAATCTAATACCAAACTTTGCATATTTTCTTTTTTTAGCTTTGCAATGGCATCTAAAAACTCTTGGTGTGTAGTAGCTCCAAATCTGCTAATTTTTACATAACCAGTTTTATTGTCTAACATAAAACTAGCATCTATGCTATAAATAGGAATGGTGTTTCGGGTAATATTATATTCAATTTTTTGTTTGTTACTAGGCCTATAAATGGTGACTAAAACACTGCTACCTTTTTTACCTCTTAGGTTTTTTACTACTTGTTCATTGGTAATTTTTACACCTGCCAAATGAGTAGTATCGGCTTTTATAATTCTATCACCACTTTGTATTCCCAAATCGGCCGAAGGACCGCCACTGATGGCCGACACCACCATAATGGTATCGTTTACTATGTTAAACTCCACTCCTATTCCTTCAAAATTCCCGTCTAAAGGTTCGTTGGCTGCCTGCAAATCTTTGGCAGGAATGTATACAGAATGTGGATCTAGTTTGTTCAATAATTCATTGAAAGTTTCGGTTTCTATTTCATCTAAATTTACGGTATCTACATATTCACTTTGAATAATTCCTAGTAATTCATTGAATTTATTTTGAGAACCAATCATTTTTGCGGAACCTGATGGTCTGAGAATGAATCCAATTCCAATTCCTAAAGCTATTAATGTTCCGTAAATAAATGGTTGCCATTTTTGAAAACTGTTATTCATGTATTATTTTTTTTAAATTGCTGCGCAAATATAATAGCATTTGTATTGATAAATTGTTTTAAAAAATGATTTATCAGTACAAAAACAGTAAGATACTTTTGCAGTATTATTTGCTATTAAACCTAAAAAAGTATTTATTTTACAAATTATGGCCATAAAAAATTCAAGAACTACAGAACAAAGCTCACTTTATCATAACTTAGAAAAAATGAGCACTGATGAATTACTAAAAAGTATGAACGAACAGGACCAAACTGTTCCGTTGGCAATAAAAAAAGTATTACCAAAAATAAAAAAAGTAATCAACGAAGCACATGTTCAAATGCAAAAAGGTGGCAGGTTGTGTTATCTTGGCGCAGGCACAAGTGGACGCTTAGGAATAGTAGATTCAAGTGAATGTCCGCCTACTGTTGGTGTTCCTCAGGGTTTGGTAATTGGCATTATTGCAGGTGGCGATCAAGCCATTAGAAAAGCAGTAGAATTTGCCGAAGACGATAACAAACAAGGTTGGAAAGATTTAGAAAATTACCATGTTACGCCTAACGATTTTATTATTGGAATTGCTGCAAGTGGTTCTACTCCTTATGTATTAGGTGCGTTGCAAAAAGCAAATAAAAACGGCAATAAAACTGCTTGTATTGTTTGTAATAAAAATAGTTCAATAGCTGCAGAAGCACAATTTCCAATAGAAGTAATAGTTGGGCCAGAGTTTGTTACTGGTAGTACAAGAATGAAAGCTGGAACTGCCCAAAAGCTAGTTTTAAATTTAATTAGCACCAGTGTAATGATTAAACTTGGAAAAGTAAAAGGCAATAAAATGGTGGATATGCAACTTAGCAATCATAAACTAATAGACCGTGGTACAAAAATGATTATGGATGAATTAAACATTACAGAGGCTAAAGCAAAACAATTGCTTAAAAAGCACGGAAATGTGAGGAATGCAATTGATAATTATTAAGCAATATTTAATTGGCAATAAGCAATGGGCAATTTGCAATGGGCAATAAACAATTTGCAATTAGCAGAATGTCATCCTGAGCTTGTCGAAGGAAGCAATGTGCAATTAGCAAAAGGCAATTGGCAAAGATGGATAAACTTTAACGTTTGCAAATAGAACAAGAAGTATTATTTCAATAAAACGTATTCAAACTTAGGAGTACCTTTTATACCATTGTCATTAAAATCAAGGAAACGTAATTTGTAAGTAACATCAATGTGTTTATCTTTAATCATGTAATTTACATAAGTTCTAGCGTTGTACTGGCCTGTTGTAAAGTTATAAACTTTCCAATCGTAACCCATGGCATCTCTTAAAGCTGAATACTTACATTTATCGTCAGCGTATGATGGAGTAATGGCTTCAAATTTTTGAGTACTATCAACTGCCACTACTATTTTTGATGTATTTATAAAAATACCTCTTACCACATATTTTGTAATTGGCGTGGTTTCGTAAAAAACAAATCTGTATTTTATAAAACAAAAATCCCAATCATTTCTATTTGGTTCAAAGTCTAAGTAGGTATTAGGCGTTGAAAAGCTAAAATATACGTTTAATTTATTAGGATTTTTGTCTATTAATTTTTTAGTTATTATACTAGGATTAGTTAAACTAGCATATTCAAAATAATATTGAGAATTAGAAATACTTAAAAGTTTAAATTGAAAATACCTGTCTGTAGTATATAAATAACCTCTGTCTATAATATAAACATAAGTGTTAAAAGGAGGCTCAGTTCTTATTGCTAATGAATCGAAGCAACCACAGGGCGCATCCCATTTATAATTAAAAGTATCGGGATTATTGGTATTGAAAAAAGTTTTACTGTTAGTTCTGGTGGCATACATATCTGTTCCACCATTTAAAGTTATTTTATTTCCAAATGGCGCTGCTTCAAAAGCTAAATCCCAACTTTTATTATCCACTAATGTTATTTGGCTATCTTTTAAATTATAAAAAGCTTGCTTTTCAAAATCTTTTCCAAGTGTAATTGATACAAATGAAGTATTGCCACGAGGAGGTAATTTAATTGGAACCTCTGCTTTTTCACAAGATGTAATTGAAAGCAATGAAGCAAAAACTATTAGTATTATATATTTATATTTTATCACGTTATTATTTTTAAAACCAATCTCTAATTTGAAATTGCTTTTTCTTTGTTATTAATTGAATTTTTATCGGCTGAAATAAAATCTAAATTGATTTTAAGTGTTGCAAAATAGGTTCTGCCCATGGCAATTAAAGCGCTATTTCCGGCACTACCATGCGGTCCGCTTACTAAATTTGCTTGTACATTGGTGGTATTTAATATATTTTTTGAGCCAAATGTTACATTTACTTTACGTTTTATAAAATATTTGTTTACAGTAAAATCAAGCAAACTAAAATCCGCAATATGACCAAGTATAATGGTATTATCACTCATATTGTATTGATAATTTTGTATCGCACCATTGTATTTATAAAACAAACTTATGCTCGTTTCAGTTTTGGTAAAAGTATAACTTGTATTGGCTCTAAATTCGTTGGTATAAAAATAAGTATTGGTATTTGATTGTGCCATAATTGAATTTTGTTTTGCACTAAAAGCATAGCCAATTTGCATAGAAACTGTGTTACTTGCTACCGAAGTATTTAAATTAAAACCTGCATTTTCAAAATTAGCTATGTTATTATATTGCGCAGCAACAGTAGTAGCATTTAACCTAACCAAATCAATCATGTTATTTATTTTATTATAAAATAACATGGGTTCAATGGTTAATGTATAGTTTTTATAAATTTTAGCAATTCGGGTAAAAGTCAATTGAAAATTATGCCCTGTTTCTGCTTTTAAGTTTTCGTTACCACGTAAATTATGATTTGGATCTACAAAAGCTAAATGCAATTCCTTTAACGATGGCGCTCTAAATCCTCTGGCATACGAAGCCCTCATGGCCCAATTGGTATTGAAATCAAATTTTATGTTTAACGATGGAATAATAGGCGCAGCAAATTGAGTATTGTAAACATAACGAACGGCAGGCCTAATTACTAACTGTTTATTTACTTTTAATTCAGCACTACCAAACAATCCATAATCACCAATGGAAGCATAACCATTTTTAATTTTAGAACCTGTAACTTCATCTATATTTACTTCATAACCCAACTGATAATTTAATTTTTTATGTGCAGTTCTATTGGTTAAAATTCCTCTGCTCATGTATAAATTAAAGTAATTGGTATCTTGAACATCGGCATCATTTACCAAATGTTCGTCTAAAGTGGTAAGGTCAATAAATACCGACCTGCGAATTCTTCTGTAATTTTGATAAGTTGCAATTATATTTAAACTCCATTTGTTATTTAATTTTTTATCGTAAAATAAACTAGAACCAATTCTTCTTGTTAAATAATATTGATCAGTAGCAGTCCCTTCAAATGAGTTGATGGTTGATACGCCTTTATCTGTCGTTTTTTCATCAAAAAAACTATTATTAAATCTTAAAGTTCCATTTTTAATGAAGTACGAAAAATTTAAATCGGCTAAATATTGTGTTCTTGGCTTCCAAGTTTTAGCTCTTGATGTTTCATCAGTGGAGAATCCTTGGAAAAAATTTCTTTGAAAATTAGTTTGTAAACCAAACTTCTTAAATCCTGTGCTTGCTTGTAAATCAAAATTATATTGACCAATACTTTCGGCATAAGAACCAGCACTTATTCTGGAATGATTTTTTATTGATTTTTTTGTAATAATATTAATGACTCCGCCCATTGCATCGGAACCAAAATTCACACCCATTGGTCCTTCTATCATTTCTATTCTTTCCACACTCGAAAGATTTATTTGCGATAAATCAATATTTCCACCTTCTCGTCCTATTAAGGGAACTCCATCAATCATCACTTTAATATTTTGACCTGAAATTCCTTGCAAACTTATGCTATTTCCAAGCATTGGATCATAATTTATTCTTACATTTAACTCATTTACTAAAAGCGATGTTAAATTATATGCTCCTTGTAAATTGATGCGTTTTATATCAATTACTTTTACTTTTAAAACTGAATTCTTTTGCGTTGTTTCTCCAATTTGGCCAGTAACAATTATTTCATTTAAACCTCTGCTTTTTACAGTGTCAATGGCTGTTTGTGCATTTACCAAACAAACACATCCAAACATCAACAAGGTAAAAAATACCTTATTGATGCTTTTTATAAAAATGTGTTGGAAAGTGTTCAAGTTTTTTGAATGATAAAATTATTGTTTAATAAACTTCACTGTTTCGCTGCCATTTTCGGTAGAAACGTTAAGCATGTACATTCCTAATTGTAATCCACTAATATCTATATTATTTTGGTTTGACAATTTAGTATTTATAATTGACTTACCACTTAAATCAGAAATATTAATTTGTGCATTTTTAATTTTTGAATCTAATTCCACAAACAAATTTTCAGTTGCTGGATTTGGATATACACTTACTTGTAATTTATTTTTTATGTTTTCATTTACTGCCAATGCATCATATTTAGTTTTATTAAATACAATCACTTGTCTATCGCTAGCAGCATAATATCTTGTAAATTTAATTTTGTTTATTTGGTTCGCATTTTTAGTGAAATAAACAGTTGTATCTACTATTGGCCATTCGCCAGGAGTAGTAGTTATAACTTTCCAATCCCAATCTATTGTTCTAATTTTAGGAATAAATTTCATGGTATCGTAGTTTGCAGTAAATGCAGTTGAACCAGTTAATTTATATGCCTTTGTATTCATGTTTTGTAAAACACCTACAACTGGATACATAACAGTAGTTGGCCCAAGTGTTACTAATGCTTTGTAACGTGTAAATAATAAATTCCATTGGTTAGCAGGAATTGGTTCTCTATCAATTACAATATTGGCAATCATATTATAATACGCAAATAATTTACCAGCAAAATCTTTTTTATTAATAGTAACAGTGTTACTATCAGTTCCGTCTAATTTACTAATGGTAAAAACCCATTGTGTATCGTAAACTATTTTTTGGATACAAATTTTTCTGAAATTAGTAGCTGGAGCTCCAGGATATGTTCCATCGTTTGCTAATAAATAAATTTTAGAACCACTTACATCGCGAGAAGTCATGTTATATGCTCCCCAACCATAATCAAATGGATCTGTCATGTTTCTAGTTTTGTTAAATGCCCCAACATCCCAACTTGAATCGCTGTTATAAGCTGGCTTCCATGTATTCCAACCTGTGGTATCAAAGGTGTTCCAATCTGCTAAAGTTTTATTGGTTTCATATAATGAAACGCCTCTGCCTTCATTAATTAAAACGGTAGCAGCTTGCAT
>CAMCQX010000106.1 GCA_945876985.1 Chitinophaga pinensis | reverse complement strand
GTAGCGGCCACTTGTGGAATGTTCAAAATTCCAATTGAAGGAATTGCTTTAATTTTACCAATTGACCATTTTTGCGATATGTTTAGAAGCGCTACAAATGTGTTAGGAAATGCATTGGCAACAAGTGTGGTTGCTAAATGGGAAAAAGAGGTTTAGCTTATTATAATTTTTGCCACAGATTTCACAGATTACACAGAATACCAAACTGCCCGTTGTTGTGTCTCCTGACCAACAACTTTTGCCACAGATTTCACAGATTACTTTTATCGGTCGCTGAGCTTTCCCGATAATTATCGGGAGAAGCGTTGCCAATGATTAAACAAATATTCTAAACATCTTGCAAATCCATCCATCATTCTTTCCGATTTATCGGAACTGATTCAGATAATATTCTGTGTAATCTGTGGCTATTTTTTGTAATCTGCAACTATTTTTTTATCCAATAAGCAGTTAAATCCCAATCTCCAATTCTAAAATTTTTAGTGGAATCAGAAACATGGGTTAAATCAATGTGATTCTTTTTAAATAGTAAAGAACAATCTTCTTCATTTTTTTCAATAATAATTAAATTAGGTTTCAAATTAGTTAACGGACTTTTATAATTAAAATATTGATCCCAAATAGGCATGGAATTATACTTAGAACTCCAAGTACATGTGGCAGCCCAAGCTCCTAATGCCAGATTGTTTTCCAGTTTTTCATTAGCAAAATACTTATTGATGGATTTAATGGCATATGTTCTTTCATTAATTAGTTTATTGTAATTAATAAACTGGCCAAAAAGCAATACCAATGAAACAATAATTGTAAATGATTTAAACTTTTTTGTTTCAAATAATATCATTAAAATCAAGCAGGCCAAAAATCCCAATACAAAGAAAATAGCCACAAAATACCTAGAAGGAGCATAGTTTAAAACAAACTTATGACTTTCAAATAGTAACCAAATAAATAGCATAAAAATTAAGCCTGCAAATTTAGAATGAGTTAGTTTTTTAAAATTAAAAACGCCTATTACAATTACAATAAAAACTATAGCACTCCAAATAATATGATAAGGATTTAAAAAATAATAAACAGCTAATTCGTATGCCCTATTTCCCCAATTATTAATGTCAATAAATTTGGCTTCACTTTGGTTTTGCATTACAAAATTGAATAAATTATAATTTGGGACATACCAAAATAGTAAATAAAAACCCAAATAAATAACTGAAAACAGAAAACTTAAAATCAAGTTTTTTCTATTTTCTGTGCTGTTTTCTTTATTGAATATCCAAAATAAAAACAAGTAAATAGGAACAATAGCAAGTGTATAAATGAATTGAATTTTTAAAAAATAACTCATGCTTATGAACGTAATTCCAATAAATAATTGTTTGCTACTTTTGGTAATGATTGCATTATTTGCAAATACTAAACCTGCAAAAACACAAGGAATAGCAAGCATTTCTGCCATACAAAACTGACTGTATTCAAAAACATAATATTCAAAAAACACAAAAGGAATGCTGAATAAAAGTATTTTTAAATTGACTTTTCGTCCAATAAAAAATATTAAAACAATAGTACTTAACAACAAAACCCAAAGCCTTGCAATAGTTAAACTAATTCCAAAAATAGTAAACGGTAAAACCAGTGAAAAACCAAATAATGGTGTTTTGATCAGTGCATCTGAACTCGATAATAGAAAGGATCCATTGTTTACAAAATTTCTACTTTGAGCAGCATATAAAGCTTCATCAGTATAAGCCGACCTACCTGTAGAATGAAAAAAATGAGGATCAGCATCTAAAAATGGTAAATGTACAACCACTATTAAAATGAACAGAAATAGGTATTGGTAATTATTTTTTAAATTTATTCGCATTTATAATTCTTACTTTTTAATTCCCTAAACTTCCAAATGCGAAACATCATTTTCTGTAATCATTTCAAATTTTTCACCATCAAAATCTAATTGATATAAACATGTATTCTGGTGTTGATAGTTATCCATATTTAATAATGGAATATTCAATAATAAACAAATAAAACTCTTCAATGCTCTTCCATGCATACAAACCAAAACAGTTTTTTCATGGGTATTTTTCATTATAAATTCTAATGCTTTTTTTTGTCTTTCTTGCAGTTGATTAGGTGTTTCACCATTGGCTACGGCCACATCATAGTTACCGCTATTCCAAGCATTCACAGCATGTTGGTAAAATTCACGCTCTTTAAAATCTTGTACTTTCCCTTCAAAATCACCCCAACTAATTTCATTTAATTCATGTAATTTTTCATAAGGAATTCCATCGTTTATAAAATGCTGAATGGTTTGTTGGGTTCGTGATAAAGTTGAAATATAAATTTTATCAAAAGCAATGGTTTTATATTTATTGTAAAACAAAAAACCTTGATTCAAACCAGTTTCGTTTAAGTCGGTATCTACTCCATTTCCTTGAACTATATTCATACGATTGAAGTCAGTTTCGCCATGCCTGATGATGTATAATTTTTTCATTTGTGTTTTTACAATTATAATTGATTTACATTCAGAAAATATGATTTCGAAAATGCGATTTTTTTATTTTATTTAGGTAAAAATATTGATTTATTCATTAATTAAAACGAGTTGCTAAATAAATTTTTATATTCGTAATCGAAAATCAGAATAGTAAACATTGAATTCTTGTTTTTTATATCAAAAAATGAAACCATTTCAAGCAATAAAATATTTATTTTCATTCATCGTTTTGTTCTTGTTAACTCTAAATTGTAAAGCACAATGTAAAGATAGTACAAGAATTAATTTAGCTTTTCCTTGTCCTGATCCCACATACAGGCCTGTTTGTGGTTGCGATGGGGTAACTTATAGAAATATTTGTGCTGCAGAAATTCAAAATGGTATCTTACCTGGCCAATGGCGAGATGGTTCATGTACAGGTTTAGAATTTGATATTTACCCAACATATACGCACGATAATTTGAACTTTTCATTTGTTCAACCACAGAATATTATAACAACTGCAAATTTGTATATCATAGACCAATATGGAGCCATGTTATTTTACAAAACTTTATATCCTGATTTAAGCGGCAGGGTTGATTTATTTATAACGGAAACTGCTAATTACAGACCAGGAGTTTATATTATGTTTTTATACAACGCAAGAGGCGATTACAGGTATAAAAAGTTTGTTAAATATTAGTTTTAAAATAATAGAAATTATCATGAAAAAGTCCGCTTTATTTATTTTTTTCTGTTTAATCATTTCATTTGCAAATGCACAAATTGCATACAGAATGTCACTGCTTAGCAATTGGAATAATCCCAATTTAAACAAAGTAGATTCTATCAATATTTGGAACGATTTAGCTGGTTATTACGATAGTTTAACTCAAAAAGAATATATCATTGCTGGAAGCACTGATAGCATTTATTTCTTTGATATTACCATTCCCACTCAAATAAAATTATTAGATGTGGAATATGGTTCTGTTATAAATGTCATCAATCGCGATTACGAAATTTACCAGCATTATGTGTATTGCGTAGCTGATCAAAACAGGAGTTCAATGCAAATTTTTGATTTGCAATATTTGCCAGATTCCGTTCATAAAGTATATGAAGACAGTAGCTTAGCCATTAATACGCATAGCATTTTTATAGAAGCAAAAAGTAAGCGTTTGTATATGTATTCCAATAAATATGCAAATTGGGTAAATGGAAATTCAAAGGAATCGGCCATGGATATTATTTCATTGGAGAATCCAGAAAAACCTGTGTTTTTAGCCAAATTAATGGTTCCCAATAGGGCAAATGGAGAGGCTGCTTTTAGGTGGGTTCACGAAGGTCATGTAAGGAACGATACTGGCTATCTTTCATGCGGAAACAGTGGTTTATATATTTACGATTTGCGCGATTTAAATAATCAGCAAATAATTGGTAGCATCGTTAATTATCCGGGAAGTGGATATAACCATACCTCTTGGTTAAATAAAAATGGAAAGTACATCATGTTTACTGACGAAAACATGAATTTGCCTGTAAAAATATTTGACATCAGTATCATTCAAGCTCCACGATTAGAAAGTACTTTTATTTCTAACACATGGGCCACACCACACAATGCTTATTGGTATGGCGATTTTGCTGTGGTTTCGCATTATCAAGATGGTGTTTTTATTTGGAATATAGCCGACACTAAAAAACCAATTTTAGCTGCTTATTACGATACTTATCCTCAAAATGCAGTGAATGATTACACCAAAAACTTTGCTGGCTGTTGGGGTGTTTGGCCTTATTTGCCTAGCGGCAATATCATAGCAAGTGATAGAACCAATGGTATTTTTGTATTAAAAGCCGATAGCGGTTTGTTAAACACTCAAGAAATTAAGCAAAGTATAATGGCAAATATTTACCCAAACCCAAGTAATGAAGAAATAAATATAGCCATTGAAACCAATTATAATGATGCTTTTAAAATTCAAATATTAAATTTACAAGGACAAATAGTAAAAGAATTTACACCTGAATTTAAAAGCAATTATTTGTATACCGAAAACATCAGTGATTTAAAAAATGGATTATATATTATAGCAATTATTGGCAGTAAAAACATTTTAAAACAAAAATTTTGGAAACAATAATTATTTCCATTTAACAATATTAACATGCGAAAAATATACATTTTACTCTATATTTTATTTTCAATAAATGGCTTAAAAGCACAACAATCTTTGAACATGGAGTTGCTAGCTCAATGGAATGATACCAATTTACAAACAATAGATGGCGACCAACTTTGGAGTGACATAATGGGTTACCACGATTCAACAAAAAACAAAGAATATGCCATCCTATTTGGAAACGATAGCTTTTACTTTTTTGATATTACAAATCCAAAAACTACCAAATTAATAGTAAAAGTTGATGGATTTTCAAAAAAATCAATCAATAGAGATGTAGAAATTTACCAGCATTATGCCTATTGTGTTTCAGAAAGGTCAGGCAGTTTGGGAGGATTACAAATATTAGATTTACAATATTTACCCGATTCAGTACATGAAGTTTATAGAAGCGATGCATTAACCGTTCAAGCGCATACTGTGTTTATAGAAGCAGAAAAAAAGCGTATGTATATTCCACAAAATTCTACTAAAACCGGTTTTTCTGCCATGGATATTTTTTCTTTAAATAACCCAGAAAATCCAATAAAATTGGCTAGTTTACAAGTTCCGTTAAATGGTTTGGGCGAGGCTCAATTTAGTAAGGTTCACGAAATGTACAGCAGAAATGATACAGTATATTTATCGTGTTATGAAAACGGATTATACATGATGGATTTAACCAATTTAAACGCTCAAAAATTGTTGGGTGTAATTGCAAATTATCCTCAGCGAGGAATCAATCATAGCAGTTGGTTAAATGCCAAAGGAAATATGATCATGTTTACCGATGAAAACCAAGGTTCATCCATAAAAATATTTGACATTAGTGACATTGGAAATCCAAAACAAATAGTATATTTCAATTCACACCCAAATGCATTGCCGCATAATGCGTATTGGAAAGAAAACATGGCCGTAGTTTCTGCTTATGAAGATGGTGTTTATATATTTGATATAACAAATTTGAACAATCCAAAAGTACATGCTTTTTACGATACCTATCCTTTAAATGCAGATGGCGTTTATTCAGGTTTTCATGGCTGTTGGGGAGTATGGCCTTATTTGCCAAGTGGCAATATAATAGCCAGTGATATTAGCGAAGGATTATTTGTAATGAAACCTAATTATGGCGTTGGAAAAAATGAAATTATTTCGGAAAACTCAAATGTTGAAATATATCCTAATCCAGCAAATAAATTGGTGAATTTTAAAATACCCAATCAAAATGAAAATTATAATTTAAGTATAATGGATACGAAAGGATTAATAGTAAAAGAATCAGCAATTAATTCAACAAACTTAAATTTAAGTTTAGAAGGTTTAAATGCGGGGTTTTATTTTTTCAAAATAAACAATGCTAATTATTCAAAAACGTATAAGGTTATAATTGAATAAATTAGTAATTGGTATTCTTGTGATAAAAATTATTGCCACATTTTCGGCACCAATATTTATGAACATCCTTTGCAAGGAATATTTTTTTAATTAAATTATTTCTTGATACACGCTCACA
>CAMCQX010000105.1 GCA_945876985.1 Chitinophaga pinensis | reverse complement strand
TTATGCCATGCATCCTTTATTTATAAATTGGCACAAAGTGCTAAATCCTGTTTTATACAGTCCTTTAGCGGGAGTGGCTTTACTGGCTTGGTTCATAAGTACTAAACAAAACAAAAGCGCATGATAATAATATTAGCAAGTTGGATTTTTATATTGGTAAATTGCTATTTGTTTGGCTTTGCTTTAAACCAATTTATATTTAAGCAAAAGGCAATCAGTGTAACTATTATTATAGGAATCGTAGCCATTACAATTTTATCAAGTATAGCGTCCTTTTTTTGGCCGCTCGACCGTTCGTTTTTATTTGATATAACATTTATATCAGGCTTTTATTTAGTTATATACTTCAAAGAAATAAAGCTACAATTATTCAATATTAAAAATGAATTTTTAACTTTTAAAAACATTGTTATTTTAATTTTAAGTGCGGTATTATTTGCTGCATATTCCAGTGGCTATTCTAATATTAATGACGATGGATTATATTACACCCAAACCATTATGTGGCTCCGTGAATACGGATTAGTTCATGGTATTTCAAACCTGCATTTATCGTTAGGATTAAGTTCGTCATGGCATGTATTTCAGGCAGTATTCAGCTTTTCAGACAAAGTTAATTTAAACGATGTTAACGGTTTTTTGATGTTTGTATTTACCCTATTTGTTATAGAGAAAAGCACCAATAAAAACATCAATATTTTATTATACTTCCAGTATTTTTTGGTATTAGTTATTAGCATTCCTTTTTATAGCGCTCCTAATCCCGATTTTGCCATTATTGTTTTTACTGCTATTGCAATTCAATTGTTTTTAACTTCAAAAAACAGGTATCATTACCCAGTTATTTTACTCATATCTGTATTTTGTTTCACTGTAAAGATATCGGCCATTACAGTTTCAGTTTTAGCAGTTTTTGTACTTTTTAAATTATTAAAAAATACCAATTTCAAATTACAAAGCAAACTATATATTCTGCTATTTTTGTTGCTAAGCATTCACGTTAGTAAAAATATTTATCAAACAGCTTATCCTTTGTATCCTTATAAAATATTAAGTGTAAATGCTGATTGGAAAACTCCTGAAGCATTGGTGAATTACTTTACAAACGGAGTTAAAACATGGTCGTATTCCAACAAATACAAGCCTATTGAAGTAAACGAAATAAAGGACATTAGTGCGCTACAATTAATATCAAATTTACTGTTTAGAACTGGCTCAAAAGGTTTGATCAATAAAGTGATTTTCTCTTCTTTTTTATTAAGTATTTTACTGGTAAGTTATTTGTGGTTTAAACAAAAAATAAATCATCATAACATTATTTTACAAGTAGTAATTGGTATTAGTTTAATTATTTGGTTTGCTTTTGCTCCGCAATATCGCTTTGCCATGCCCATGCTAATTTACTATTTGGCGTTTATTATGCATTTAATTTATTCTCATTTACTCCGAAAATATTTTAAAATAAATTTATTCTTTATTCATATATCAGTTATCATTATATTATTTGTTCCAACTATTTTTGGGTTAAATATCAATGGCAATGAAACCAGTAAGCAAATAGGGCAATTTGAGAAACTAACACCTTCACAATTGATATTTCCAAATGATAAATACAGTTTTGAAAAAGTAGATACCATGATAGTAAACAATACAGCTTTTTACCATGTAAATGGAAATACTTATTGTTGGAATTCTCCCCTTCCTTGCATGAGCAAAGGTTATGAGAAAATTATTTTCGAAAACTTTAAATGTAGAATTAGTTTAAGAGGAAATTCATTGAGCGAAGGTTTTAAATTTATTTCTTACCAATAATCTATATTATTGCACTTTTGGAAGTATAAAGTATGAATGATGAAATGATGAAATGAGCAAAGAGATTTGAGAAATGAGAGATGGGGAGATGAGAAACGTTGAATAAAATAAAAGGCTAGAAGCCAGAAGCCAGCTGCTAGAAGCCAGTAACCAGAAGCAAAAAAAATAAAAGTTTGAAAATATCAGTCATCACAGTAGTTTATAACAGCGTTACCACCATTGAAAAAACCATTCAGTCGGTGTTGGCGCAATCGTATAAAAATGTGGAATACATTGTTATTGATGCTAAATCAACTGATGGAACTTTAGCTATTATTGAACAATATAAAGATAAAATTCAAATTGTAATTTCAGAAAAAGACAATGGCTATTACGAAGGATTGAACAAAGGAATCAATTTGGCAACTGGCGAAATTATTGGCGCTTTAAATGCTGATGATCGTTTTGCGTCAAATGATGTTTTAGAAAAAATAGCAGCAACTTTTAATAACAATCCTAATTTAGAAAGTGTAATTGGCGACATTGCTTTTGCAGATAATAACAATAAAATATCACGCTATTACTCAGGAGAAAAATTTAAACCTTCTCTTTTTAAATGGGGAGTAATGCCACCACATCCTTCGTTTTATTGTAAAAAAAATACTTTTAACAAATTGGGATTATATGATGTAAACTACAAGCTTGCTGGCGATTTTGAATTATTGTTACGCTATTTATGGAAAAACAAAATTAGCTTTAAATATGTCCCATTATTAATGGTTTATATGCAAAAAGGCGGAAAAAGCACTAGCAGTATTTGTACTAATTTATTTATAAATAATCCTGAAGTAATGAATGCTTGTAAAATGAATGGTTTGTACACAAACCTATTTAAAATAAGTTTAAAATATATGCTTAAAATCAATCAGTTTTGGGGAGTAAGAAAGCATGCTTAAAAGAATTATTTTAAAGAAAATATTGACTATTTTAATTTTCCCAATTTCATTATTTGGTATCATTTGTATCTGGTTCATTTATCATTTAAGCAGAAATTCTGTTACCAAAAAAATAAAGATCATTTTTATAAGTTCCTTTGTATTTTTCTTTTTAATTACCATGCAACCCTTTGCAAGTATTTTTATAAATAGCTTAGAAAACGATTATGAATGTTTGCTTGATAGCAATAAAATTAAAAGTGCTGAATACATAATTATACTTGGTGGCGGTTATTCTGACTATGCAAACATGCCTGCAAGTAGTCAATTAGGAGTATCATCATTGGCACGTTTAGTTGAAGGCATTCGATTGAAAAAAATAAATCCAAGTGCTCAATTAATTTTTTCGGGTGGAAAACAATTCAATGAAAATAATACGCAAGCGTGTTTATTGAACAAAGCATATTTAAGCTTAACAAACGATACCGTTAAAAACATACTAAATGAACAAGCTCACAATACTAAATCGGAGGCTGATGAGGCCTTTAAATTAATAGGAAAAAGTAAATTAATATTAGTAACCACAGCATCGCACATGCCACGTTCGGTTTATTTATTTAACAAAATGGGTTGCAATGTAATAGCCGCACCTTGCGATTTTACAGTAAAAGACTTAGACTATTTTCCAAGTTTTCCAAACGGAATGAGTATTCATCAAACAGAAGTTTCCATTCATGAATACGTGGCAATTTTTGGTTATAAATTATTTGACTAATTGAAAGAACTTAAAACACTCAATAAGTATTTTTTAAAATATAAATGGCGATTTTTAGCCGGAGTTATTTCTGTTGTAATTGCCAGTATTTTTCAAATTTATCCTGCAAAATATGTACGTGAAGCTACCAATTTAGTTGCTATTGCATTAAAAAATGCAACAAAGGAAACTACCCACGAAGCCTTATACAACACCCTTTTAAAATTTTCAATTTTTATTATTAGCTTTTCCTTGTTAAGAGGCTTATTTATGTATTTTATGCGTCAAACATTGGTGGTAATGAGTAGGCATATTGAATATGATTTGAAGAATGAAATTTATAAAAAATACCAAACACTCGACATGGAGTTTTATCGCCAAAACCAAACGGGTGATTTAATGAATAGAATTAGTGACGATGTGGGTAGAGTGCGCATGTATATTGGACCTGCGGTAATGTATACGGTAAATTTAATTGTTACTTGTTCTATTACTATTTATGTAATGTTTCAAACCAATGTAATGCTTACATGGTACACATTAATTCCACTTCCAATATTGTCTATTACAATTTTTTATGTAAATAATTTAATAGAAAAAAGAAGTGACGCCATTCAGTCGAAATTAAGTGATTTAACCAGTTTTGTTCAACAGAGTTTTTCGGGAATAAGGGTTATTAAATCGTTTGGTATTGAAAAACTATTTGAAGCAGATTTATTAAAACAATCAGATGATTATAAAGCCAAACAATTAAGTTTAGCAAAAGTAGATGCCTTGTTTTTTCCAACATTATTTTTCTTAACAGGCCTGAGTAGTTTAATTGTAATTTTTGCTGGTGGATTAATGGTAGCAAACGGCCAAGAAGACATTGGAATTATTCCTGAATTTGTCATGTATGTAACCATGCTAACTTGGCCGGTAACCTCTATTGGTTGGGTAAGTTCGTTGGTACAACGAGCAGTGGCAAGTCAAACACGAATCAATGAATTTTTAAACACAGAAGCTATCATAAAAAATAGCAATTTTGAAGCTTTTGAATTCAAAGATTCCATAGAATTCAAAAATGTAACATTTACTTACGTTGGTAAAAATTATCCAGCATTAGAAAATGTTTCATTCAAAATAGAAAAAGGAAAAACATTGGCAATATTAGGAAATACTGGAAGTGGAAAATCGACCATTACACAATTAATACTTCGCATGTTGGAAGCCCAAAGTGGAGAAATATTAATAGATGGAAAAAACATTTCTAACATTAATTTACAAGAATTTAGGGAGCAAATAGGTTATGTGCCGCAAGATGTTTTTTTGTTCAGTGATAGTATTAAAAATAACATTGCATTTGGTGTAAAAAACGCAAAAGATTGGAGTTTGCAAAGCATAGAAAACGCAAGTACAAAAGCTAACTTAACTGAAAATATTAATATGATGCCCAAACAATTTGACACCATTATTGGGGAAAGAGGTGTTACATTATCGGGAGGACAAAAACAAAGAACTGCTATTGCCAGGGCATTTATAAAAAACCCGCCAATCCTAATATTTGATGATAGTTTGAGCGCTTTGGATACCAAAACAGAATCTACTATTTTAGAAAATATATATCAAGAAAAACAAAACAAAACCATTGTAATTATTAGTCAGCGAGTATCGAGTGCTAAAAATGCTGATACCATTTTATTTTTTGAAAATGGAAAATTAATGGAGCAAGGGAATCATGAAGAATTATTGAAATTAAACACTAAATATGCCGATTTATTTAACAATCAATTAAATTACGAACGTTCAAATAGAGATTAAAAAATGAGTAAAAAGTGTTAATAATTATTTTTGAAAACCAAAGGGTAGTTATTATTTTGCAATCGATTTAAATACACAAAAAAAGAAGATTGAATATGGATGATTTTGATAAAAGAGACAATGAAGAAATATACTCTAAAAAAGTTAGAGCAGGAAAAAGAACTTATTTTTTTGATGTAAAATCAACCAAAGCGAATGATTACTTTGTAACAATTACAGAAAGTAAAAAACGCTTTGAAGACGGAACATTTATAAAACATAAAATATTTTTATACAAAGAAGACTTCAATAAATTTGTGGAAGCATTTGAAGAAACTATTAATTATGTAAAAACTGAACTCATGCCAGAATATAATTTCGATGAATTTACCAGAGAAGAATACCGTAATAACAATGATGGATATAAAAATGACAGTAATAATAACTAATTAAGAAAAAAATTACTTGTTACAATTGATATAATAACTTTAATTTGCAATTACATAAAAAAATTAATAAACAAAAAACAATGAAACAAATATTCAAATCAATCGCTGCTTTTGCATTGGTAGCTGCACTTACAGCATCGTGTTCAAAAGATGAAACACCTCCAACTACAACAGAAGTAGGCGCACCAACTGTAACCATTGTTGTTCCTAAAACTGACTATAATTTAAGATTTAATGACGTTGTTACCATCAAATATACTGCTGCACCTGCCACTGGTGCTAAGTTCAAATCAATATTGATTACTAGAACAAATATAAGTTCTGGAGATTCCGTTGTAAATATATATAGTGATTCAGTAATTTCATTAGCCGATTCATTAACAATAACAAGAACCTTAAACGATTCAGTAAGGATTGGTATAGGAAATGTTGGAGATAAACTTGTTTATACCATTACTGTAAGAGATGATAAAGGAAAATATACAA
>CAMCQX010000104.1 GCA_945876985.1 Chitinophaga pinensis | reverse complement strand
TGCAAGAGGAATTTTCAAGAATTTACATTTGGATAGTTATTTGTTTTTAGATGCTGGAATTTTAAAAAGCAATGCCGCTAAAATATCTGAAAGCAATTCACAAACCAGTGTCATAACAACCAATTTATTGGCAAGTGCAGGACCAGGTTTTGCATTAACTATTAAACGTTGGAGTTATTTTGATGGCATCAAACCTTTAACCATTCGTTTTGATATGCCATTGTATTTAAGCAATGTGCCATACGTAGATAGTGACAATATCATATTCAGGTGGCAGTTTGGAATTAACCGCTCATTCTAATAGAATATCAAATTTTAAAAAGCCAATTGAGTAATCAATTGGCTTTTTTATGATAAAATAATTCATTTAACCATGCACCGTTTCTTTTTTACCATAATTGGCAATTACTTTTGCTTCATGTTCTAGCCATTCTTTCCAGCGTTTATCTACATCTACATCGTTTCCATATTTACGAGCATAAGTTAAAAAAGTGGTGTAATGACCCGCTTCACTTACCATTAATTCATAATAAAATTTCGATAATTCTGCATCATCAATATTTTCAGAAAGCACTTTAAAACGCTCACAACTTCGGGCTTCTATCAAGGCCGAAAACAACATTCTATCAACAAACGATGCGCTGCGGCTTCCACCTTTTTGCATAAACTGATAGAGTTCGTTTACATAACTGTCTTTTCGTTCACGGCCTAATGTATAACCACGAGCTTTGATGATTTCAAAAACTTGTTCAAAATGACTAATTTCTTCTTTTACCAATGCCAATAAATCGGCAACCAAATCAGTTAACTCGGGGTTGTAAGTAATAATAGTAATGGCATTACTTGCTGCTTTTTGCTCGCACCAAGCATGGTCGGTTAATATTTCTTCTAAATTACTTTCTACTATATTTACCCAACGCGGATCAGTTGGAAGTTTAAGACCTAACATATTTTATTTTTATTTACTTAATAAATCTATTTCTTTTTGGTAATCGTATTGCAAGTCTTCATGTAAAGTTT
Source organism: Chitinophaga pinensis (assembly GCA_945876985.1). GTDB lineage: Bacteria > Bacteroidota > Bacteroidia > UKL13-3 > UKL13-3 > JAAFJM01. Next base: position 5,202 of record CAMCQX010000104.1, on the reverse strand, counting down.
TCATTGAATCATTGATTCGCTTCAGTTGTGCTTTGTATAAATTATACAAAACCGGACTTTTTCTGAATTCAATTTTCGTATCGTTTAATGCTTTGCAAAAATGAGTCAATAATTCAATATTGGTAGTTGCTAAGCCAGAATATTTTGCATGTTTATTGGCGAGTCGAAGAATTTTTCGAATGGTTTTTTTAGCAAAATATAAATTAGAAGTATTCATGTCTTCAAACAATTCCGTCATTTCAACTTTTACATTTTCAATAAATGGAGCTTCATTGTGTGTTTGAAAAAGCAAGTAATTTAAAAATTCTTTATTGTCTTTTTTATACTTAGCAAGTTTGGTGCAAAGCTCCACTAATTGAGCTGGATGGAGAGTTTGTAACTCTTTCTTTATTTCCGATAACGAAGCCGATTGCATAATTTGTTGCAATATAGTTGTTAATTTTTTAATTGAAAGATTACAATGATTGAAAGATTACAAGATTACAAGATTACAAAGATTGAAAAAACCAATTAACAATTCAACCTATCAACTCAATCAACCTTTACCAAAAAACAAAAAGTATTTTTTTATATATTTCTTTTTCTCTTAATTAGCGGCTTAAATAAACACAGAAATAAAAATGAAAAAAATAGTTGTAGCACTAAGTTTAATGGTAATTTCAAGCATTGCAATAGCAGCAAAAAAACCAAAATTAGCAGATGGATTGTATGCAGAAATGACCACTTCAAAAGGCGTAATTTTAATGAAATTAGAAGTTGAAAAAGCGCCATTAACAGTAGCAAATTTTGTAGGATTGTCAGAAGGAAAAATTAAAAATGAAGCAAAAGCATTAGGAGTTCCTTATTACGATAGCTTAAAATTCCACAGAGTTATTCCTAATTTTATGATTCAAGGTGGCGATCCACAAGGAAATGGTAGTGGTGGACCAGGTTATGCTTTTAAAGATGAGTTTGACCCTAGTTTAAGTTTTACAGGTCCTGGTATTTTGGCAATGGCTAATGCCGGACCAACTACCAACGGAAGCCAGTTTTTTATTACTCATATTCAAACTACTTGGCTAAATAACAAACACACCATTTTTGGAAAAGTATTAGAAGGACAAAACGTGGTAAACGCTGTTGCTCAAGGCGATTATATAGTAAAAGTGAAAATTATTCGTGTTGGAAAATTGTATAAAAAATACAAAGGCGAAGTTGTTTTTGAAGAACTAAGAAACAAATAGTTTTAGATTCATTAAAAAAGCCATCTATAAATTTTACTGATGGCTTTTTTTATGAATTTATATTTTTCTATTTCATGTTTGATCCTATTAACAATTTAACTCGTTAACTAATCAACCTTAACTTAAGCCAGTAATTTCACCATTTACAAAATCAATCACCATGGCAGCAGGTTCTTTTGGTAAACCTGGCATACGCATAATTTCACCTGCAACTGCTACAATAAATCCAGCACCGTTGTTCAATACCAAGTTTTCAATATGAATATTAAATCCTTCGGCAGCGCCTACTTGAGTAGCGTTATCAGTAAAACTAAATTGCGTTTTAGCAATACAAACTGGCAATTTATCGGCACCTAAATCAGTAATTTTCTTTAAAGCAGTTTTAGCATTTTTACCTAAAGTAATGCTACTTCCTTTATATATTTTTGTAACAATACTTTTAATTTTTTCTTCAATGGAATCATTCAAATTATAAGTATGGTTAATAGGTTTACTAGGATTATTCTCCACGATTTCTACCACTTTTTTGGCCAATTCTACTGCACCATTTCCACCATTAGCAAATCCTTCGTTGATGGCAAAATGAGCACCTTTTTCTTTACACCAATTTTCTATAAAGTTTACTTCTTCATCGGTATCAAAACCGAATTTATTTAAAGCAACAATTACAGTTTGTCCAAATTGTTGTAAACTTTCTATATGGCGTTCTACATTTTTAATACCTGCTTTTAAGCCATCCATATTGGGTTGCTTAATTAGTTTTTCGTCAACCTTTCCATGCAATTTTATAGACTGAGTAGTTGTTACCAAAACAGTAGCTTTCGGACTAATTCCAGCAGCACGGCATTTTATATTTAAAAACTTTTCACCACCTAAATCACTACCAAAACCAGCTTCGGTTACTGCATATTCACCATGTTGCATAGCAGCTTTTGTAGCCATAATACTGTTACAACCGTGCGCAATATTAGCAAAAGGACCACCATGAATAAATGCCGCTCCGCCTTCTATGGTTTGTACCAAATTAGGTTGAAATGCATCTTTTAACAAAGTTACCAATGCACCAGCTACGCCTAAATCTTTTACATAAAATGGTGTGTTATCATATTTATAGCCCAACAAAATATTTTCAATTCTTTTGCGTAAATCATCTAACGAAGAAGATAAACAAAAGATAGCCATAATTTCGGAAGCAGGCGTAATATCAAAACCTGTTTCAGTTGGAATTCCATTGGTAGAACCATTTAATCCACTTAACATATAACGCAACGAACGATCATTTACATCAAGTACCCTGCGCCATAAAATTTGCTTTAAACCATTCGGATTATTTTTATTAAAATATTGGTAATTATCAACCAAAGCAGCTAAGGTATTATTAGCAGAAGTAATGGCGTGAAAATCGCCTGTAAAATGCAAGTTAATATCTTCCATTGGTAATACTTGGCTATAACCTCCGCCAGCAGCACCACCTTTCATTCCAAAGCAAGGACCTAAAGAAGGTTCGCGCAATGCAACAATGGCTTTTTTTCCTATTTTATTTAAACCTTGAGCCAAGGCTACCGAAGTAGTAGTTTTACCACTTCCACTTTTGTTTGGAGTAGTAGCTGTTACTAAAATCAAATTACTTTGAGCTATTTTTTGTTCATCAAAATCAAATGTAATTTTAGCTTTATACTTACCGTATTGCTCTACTTGATCTTCTGAAATTCCTATGCTTTCAGCAATTTTTTGAATGGGTTGAAGTTTTACTTCACGTGCAATTTCTATATCTGATTTCATATTTTTTTTATTTAAAATAACTTACTGTTTTACAAAAACTTCTTCCACCATTTAATATTTAGGCCAATATAAACCCCATCATCTTTTATTTGAGTTGGATAAACATCAACATAATCGCCTTGATTGCCGTTACCTTTTCCCGTTCTTGGGTTATATTTATATCGGTGAATTGGGCAAACTACTTGTTCGTTTTCATCACATTTACCATCACCTAATGGCGCTCCTGCATGTGGACATTTATCGTCCATGGCAAAATATCCATCATGAAGTCTTGTTAAACAAATTCGTTTGCCTTCAATGTCTATTGTTCTAACCGAGTTAATGGCTTGTGGATCGGCTCCATGTAATTTGAAATCGTAAATTTTGTAGAAATGAATGGCCATTTTTTAAATATGTGCAGAAAGTAATAAATCTAAATCTTTATGGTAAATATTCAATCTTTTACCAATATGTTTATCGGTTAAATTTCCTCTATAAACATAAACTCCATTTCTGGCACCAGCATTATTATATAAAAACGATGGAATGTCTTTTGCATCGGCAAGTTTTAACAACAAAGGAGTAAAAACATTGCTTAAGGCATAACTAGCAGTGCGGCAAACTCTACTAGTAATATTTGGAACACAATAATGAATTACATCGTGTTTAGTAAAAGTTGGGTTTTTATGAGATGTAATTTCACTTGTTTCAAATATTCCGCCTTGGTCTATACTTACATCTATAATTACCGACATTGGTTTCATATTACTCACCATTTCTTCGGTAATAATTATAGGACTTCTACCATCTTCGCTTCGCATACAACCAATAACTAAATCTGCTGTTTGTAATGCTTTGCAAATAATTTTTGGATGCAATAAACTAGTAAAAATACTTTGACGTAAATTTTCCTGAATCCTGCGTAATTTCGATAATGAATAATCAAAAACTTTAACTGTTGCCCCTTTACCTAAAGCAGCTTTTGCAGCATATTCCCCTACTGTTCCCGCACCAATTATAACTATTTCTGTAGGCGGAATTCCGTTAACACTTCCAAGCATTTCGCCTTTTCCGCCATAGGTAGAACTCAATAACTCTTCGGCAATACTTATTGTTGTGGTTCCTGCTATTTCACTTAAACTTCTTATTACAGGAAACAATCCATCTTGATCTTTTAAATTTTCATAAGCAATAGCCGTCAACTTTTTTGCCATTAATTCCTTCATAAATGCATTACTTTTACTTGCATGTTGCAATGCTGAAATTAATAAATGTTGCGGTGTTAAAAGTTTAATTTCTTCTTCAGTAGGTGGCTCTACTTTTAAAATAATATTGGCTTTAAAAAGTTCTTCTTTGCTATGGCAAATTTTAGCACCAGCTTCACTAAAATCATTATCGGTAAAGTGTGCATTTTTGCCCGCTCCCGACTCTATCCAAACTTCGTTTCCATTATTTACCAAAAGCTGAACAGATGAGGGTGTGAGCGGAATTCTACCTTCTTGCAAAGTAGTTTCCTTTGGAACTCCAATGTATAAAATATGATTGGAATTACGCTTTTCAAGCAATGCTTCTTTTGGCTGAAGCGATGCTTGTTTGGCTAATTCTGAAAATCCGAAATGTTGATCCATGATTTGTGTTTTGGCAATATTTCAAAAATAACAGATTTATGGAAAAATACAACAACAAGATTTTTTACAATTCCATCAATTCAGTATAATCAATTCCCATATGAGAATTATGATAGGTGCATTTGCCATCTTCAATCACTAAAACCTGTGGCGATTCATGTGCTATATTCCATTGCTGCGCAATTTTATTCGAAATGTCTCTGTGAGCAATTAAGTCTAAATAATACGGTTTTATTTTCACAGAATCAGTTTCATCATTCCAGTTTCTTTCCAATCTGTTTAACGCACTTGAACTAATACTACAACGCGTGCTATGTTTAAAAATCATTATTTTCTCACTTTCAGAAGCAGCATTGATATCCTCTAATTGAGAAATATCGATAATTTTATTCCATTCCATTTTTTAAAATGCTAATTTTTGGCAGTATTACTTTTGAAAAATTTACTTTTTAATTTAACCGCTGGAACCCAAATTTTTGATAACAAATATTTTATTGGGCTGTTTTTTTCAATATGCCAAACCGTAGTTCTTGAAGCTTCTAAATTTGAATCATGAAGGGTGTAAGCATAAGCAGCTATTGACGTTCTGG
>CAMCQX010000103.1 GCA_945876985.1 Chitinophaga pinensis | reverse complement strand
GGTTTACACACAGGCCAAGAAGTTACCATGACTTTTAACCCAGCACCTGAAAATCACGGAATAAAATTTCAAAGAATTGATTTACCCAACAAACCAATTATAGATGCTGATGTTGATAATGTTACCGATTTAAGCAGGGGAACTACTTTAGAGCAAAATGGCGGTAAAGTAAATACGGTAGAACATGTAATGGCTTCTTTAGCTGGTTTAGAAATAGACAATTGTTTAATTCACATCAATGCAGACGAAACGCCAATCATGGATGGAAGTTCTCAGTATTTTATTAAAGCATTAAAAGAAACTGGAATTGTAGATCAAGATGCGGAACGTGAATACTTTACATTGCCTTCAAATATATATTACACCGAAGAAGATAGACAAGTAGAAATGATTGCAATGCCATTAGACGATTATCGTTTAACGGTGATGGTTGATTATAACTCTCCTGTTTTGGGTAGTCAACATGCTTCCATTACTAGCATCAAAGAATTTGAATCAGAGATTTCGTCATGTAGAACGTTTTGTTTTTTACATGAGTTAGAAATGCTTTACAATAATAACTTAATTCGTGGTGGCGATTTGAATAATGCCATTGTAATTGTTGATAGAATTATTCAAGATGACGAGTTAGAAAATTTGGCTAAAATGTTTAACAAGCCAAAAGTAGAAGTAAAGAAAGAAGGTATTTTAAACAACGTAGATTTACGTTTCCATAACGAACCAGCACGACATAAATTATTGGATTTAGTTGGTGATTTAGCATTGATTGGCGTTCCAATTAAAGCGCAAATTATGGCTGCTCGTCCTGGCCATGCTGCTAATATTGCCTTTGGCAAAAAAATAAAAGCACTCATTAAAAAAACACGTAGCCAAGTAAATATTCCAAAATACGATCCTAACAAAGTGCCTGTTTATAACACACAGGATATAGCAAAAATGTTGCCTCACCGCAGTCCGTTTTTGTTTGTAGATAAAGTAATGGAAATGAGTAAAAATCATTTGATAGCTATAAAAAATGTAACTTTCAACGAACCATTTTTTCCTGGCCATTTTCCTGAAAACCCAATTATGCCAGGTGTTTTAATTATAGAAGCAATGGCGCAAGCGGGTGGAGTTTTGGTGCTTTCGCAAGTTCCAGATCCTGAAAACTACAATACTTATTTTATGAAAATAGACAATGCTAAATTCAAAGATAAAGTAGTTCCTGGCGATACATTAATTTTTAGATTAGACTTAATAGCTCCAGTAAGACGTGGAATTTGTTTAATGAAAGCATCCGCTTTTGTAGGCGATAAATTGGTTTGTGAAGCTGAATTAATGGCTCAAATTGCAAAAAAATAATACTTAATTTTACTAATAAAAATAGTTAGAAGCCAAAAGTTAATTATGATATCAAATTTAGCTCAAATAGATTCCCGTGCAAAAATAGGCAATAATGTTGTTGTTGGCGCTTTTACCTCTATTTACGAAAATGTAGAAATTGGTGAGGGAACAGAAATTGGACCCAATGTTACTATTTATCCCGGTGCCCGAATTGGCAAAAATTGCAGAATTTTTCCAGGTGCTGTTATCAGTGCTGTTCCCCAAGATTTAAAATTTGTTGGCGAAGAAACTTTTGCAATTATTGGCGACAATACTACCATTAGAGAATGTGTTACCATTAATAGAGGTACAAAAGATAAGTTTAAAACTGAAGTAGGTAGCAATTGTTTGTTAATGGCTTATGTTCATTTGGCTCACGATTGTATAGTTGGAAACAATGTAATTATAGCCAATGGCGTTCAATTAGCTGGCCATGTAACTATTGCTGATTTTGCAAGAATTGGTGGGCTTTCGGCCATTCATCAGTTTGTGAAAATTGGTAGAAACGTAATGATAGAAGGTGGTAGTATGGTTACTAAAGATATTCCACCATTTGTAATTGCGGGTCGTTATCCTGTAAGTTATGAAGGAGTAAATTCTGTTGGACTAAAACGCAATGGCTATTCGCAAGATGAAGTAAATACAATTCAAGATACTTATAGAGTAATATTTATTCATAATAACAATGTAAGCAAAGGTATAGCGCAAGTAGAAGATGCCATTAAACCTTCACCCTTACGTGATGAAATATTGGAATTTATTCAAACTTCTGAACGTGGTGTAATGAAAGGTTTTAATAAAGGCAAATAGAAAGTATGAAGTATAAATTATGAATTTTTATTTTTTATTTCATCATTCATACTTTATAATTATTTGGCTTTATTCTTCAGTGAATTTACCAAATTAATATACTTTTCTAAATCTTTGGTGGTGGTAGCTATTCCAACCGAAACCCTTATTGCGCCTCGTATTTGCTTTAAATGAGCAATAAAAGCTTTATAATCTTCGTCTTTTTTATTAGTAAAATATTTCCCTACTTCATCGTGCGTAATGCAATAATTTATTTCATCAATTCCCGGGTTACAAAAACAACCCGAACGGATAGAAATCATGTTGGCATTGGTTAAATTTTCAAACTCATTTCCTGAATAAATTTTACCATTTACATCAAAGAAATTCATAATAATATTTCCCCCTCTGTGATCAAAGTTTTCAGGACCAAACATTTTTACAATTGGACTTCCATTGTCGTGTTTTAGTTTAACAAGCTCATTGTATAATGTTTCAATAAGTGCTTTAACTCGTTTCGAAATTCTTTCTATACCAATTGATTCAATATAATCTAAACCCATTTTTATGGCAGGAATATCCAAATAATTAATCGTTCCGTCTTCAAAACGTTCGTGGTTATTTTCTAAATAATATATTTCATTTACTACCGAAACAAATGAAACTGTTCCGCCCGCAAACCAAGGTTTTTGTAGCTTTGCAAAAGAATCTTTTCTAATTAACAAACATCCTAAACCAGTAGGATATCCAAATATTTTATAAAATGAAGCCGAAACAAAATTTGGCTTTACAAGCGATAAATTTAATTGAGTAGTTGGCACATATGCAGCGGCATCCAGCAATACATCAAATCCTTTTTCTTGTGCATAAGCAATCCATTTTTGATTATGTTTAACACCCGAAACATTAGACTGTGCGGGAAATGCCATCAAATTATTTTCAGCTGGGTTTGCTTCACCAATAGCAGCTACTAATTCTTCTTCATCAATTTCTAAGTTTTGATAATGTACGGGTATGTATTTCGATTTTGCTTTTCTACTATGGCAAAATTCCCTGATGCCATTTACTGAATTATGGTTATCGGAAAATAATAAGAAAGTACTTTTTTCATTAAAAGGAAAACTTTCGCCCAATATTTTTAAAGCAGCCGAGGCATTGGCAGTAAACACACAATAATAATCTTTAGCGTTAAAAAACTCCAACACTTTTGTCCTTGCTTCTTCTACTAAATTAGTAGCAAGTTTTGATGTAGGATTGGTAGAATGTGGATTTCCAAAAACATGATTTAATAGCAAATCTTGGTGCTTTAACACCTGCGATTTAGCATATAAATTCCCTCCAGTATAATCTAAATAGGTATGATTACCTTCATCAATTCTGCTGTATTCCGTTGCTCTTAAATGGTTGAAAAAAGCATCGTCTATAACACTTAAAGGAGCAATATTGGGTTCAGTTGAATGGAGTATCGAAGTATTCATAGTTGTTGCTTATTAATTTACCAAAGATATTGTTTTAAATAATTTAGCAAAACTTTGATTGAAAACAAAAAAGGTATATGTAAATTAATTCACAAATACCTTTTCCCTTATTTCTTATTTATAAAGAAGATTAATGTATCACACTAAATTTCTTTGTAATAGTTTCGTTTTCGCTTTGTATTTTTACAAAGTAAATTCCACTTTTAAAATTAGCAGTGTTGATTTGTTTTGAAACCATTCCTGTTAAATTCTCATCTGCAATAACTGCCACTTGTTTTCCCGATAAATCAAGTATTTCTATTTTAGAAGCAGTTGATTTATTCAACTCAAAATTGATGTTTAAAATATCTGTAACTGGGTTTGGATAAACAATGACTTGATTGAAATTATTGTTTAAATTATAAACACTTGCAGTTCCAGTTTCTTTCACTCTTAATGAAGAAAGATGGGTAATATCACCACCTTTGTGTCCATCTTGATTTGAATTAAAACCACCATAAAACACCACATCACCAGTTCCTGCAGCAGGTGCAATCCAATTAAAATACCATGCTAATGAATCTATACCATCCACTCCTTTTGCTGTATAAGTGATGTATTTATTGTTACCAACTAATTTAGTCTTCACCGTATCGATTAATTCTAAAGTTCCTAATAAATTCCCATTGATTGCCTGTGGCGAAACCAAAAAACCAAACCTGTTATGAGTAACACCATAACCTATTGCTTGTATTCTATAAGAAGTACCAGGAACATATCCACTTGTAGGAATATTTGATTTTATCCAACCAATTTCGTTGTATGCTTTTCCTCCATGACAAGCTGTGCAGTTTTTTAAAGAATCACCTGGAGATCCAGTATATCCTGGCTCTGTACCATCTTTTTTACCTAAGCCTTTTGAACCAAAAGATTCTAACACAATGAATCCTGATATGATGATTAATGCTGTAAAAATTATTTTTTTCATATGTATTTTTTAATGCTAACTGTTTAAAAATATGTTTTTGAATATTTCAAATATAACAAAACAATCTTCAGAAAAATTTTTTCAGAAAAATTTTACTTTTCTAAAATCTTTTCTGTTTCTTTTTTACTTCTTTTTTTTGGGCAAATTGCGCATTGTCTTTGAGTAAAGCTTTCCAGTTTTTATTTCCATCATCACTAAAATCAAGCGTTTCCAAGTAAGTTGCTTTGTCTACTTCCAATAAATTAATTTCATTTCCCAAAAATGTTTCAATGTCTTTTAGTATTTTCTTTTCTTCTTCACTACAAAACGAAACGGCTTTTCCTGATTTTACTCCCCTACCTGTTCTTCCAACTCGGTGAACATAATTTTCAGGCAAATCAGGTAAATCGTAGTTAATTACATAATCTACATTTTCAATATCAATTCCCCTAGCACTTAAATCAGTAGCAATTAAAACTTTTACATTTCCTAATTTAAAATCATTCATTACCGCTAATCGGTCTTCTTGCTCCTTATCGCCATGCATAGTAAGCGTTACAATGCCAACTCTTTGCATAGCAGTAAACACGCGTTCTGCACGAACTTTTGTTCTTACAAAAACTAATATTTTACTTTCAGGTGCTTCTTTGATTAAGCGTTCCAAGAAAAAACGTTTATCGTCCATTTCTACATAAGCCAACGCATGACTTACATTTTTAGAAACAGGATTTTTGGGTGAAATTTGAATTCTAATTGGATTTGCAACTACTGAATAAGCCAAAGTTTTTATTTGACGATTTAAAGTAGCCGAAAAAAACAATGTTTGATGAACCCTTGGAATGCGTTTAATAATATCGTGAATGTCTTTGTTAAATCCTTTGTCAAGCATTTTATCAGCTTCATCAAGTACCAACATTTCTACTCTATCTAGTTCAATATAACCTTGACTTTGTAAGTCGAACATGCGGCCTGGAGTGGCAATAACCACATCGGCACCAACTGTTAAATCAAAAATTTGATCGTCTTGCCCAACGCCACCCATCAAACAAACTATTTTCAAATCGGTATATTTTGAAATGGCTTTAAAAACCTCAGTAATTTGAACCGCTAACTCGCGGGTTGGCAATAAAACCAAGCATTTAATATAAGTACCTTTCTTTTTTCTTTGTTGTAATAAATGAAGAATTGGAATGGCAAATGCAGCCGTTTTTCCTGTTCCCGTTTGTGCTACCGCCATTACATCTTCGCCTTTTAAAATTGGACCGATGGCTTTAAACTGAATATCAGTAGGACGCCTAAACCCCAATTCTGCGATGCTTTTCTTTATTTCGGGCGATATATTATACTCTTCAAACTTCATAAATGTTGCTTTGCAATTTAAAAAAATTGTAGTGCAAAAGTAACTTAACTTTGTGAAAGAAATTTCCAAATAAAAAAAGTTAATTCGCAGCTTCAAATAATTGGTATCATTTTGGCTAGCCAATCAAATTGAAAAAGGTAATTTTATTTACCAAAATAATAAAAAAGAATGAAAAAATTTTATAAATTTATACTCCTCCTTTTATGTTTTAGCTTGCATCAAAGTGCAAGTGCACAAATAGATACCAATATTTTTAAAAGTAAAATAATTACTTATACCATTACTGAAAAACAAATAGACAGAAATGAAAAATGGTTGCCTTTAGATACCAGCATTACTAAAAA
>CAMCQX010000102.1 GCA_945876985.1 Chitinophaga pinensis | reverse complement strand
TCAAATCTTCATTACTAAATAATAACATAGAATTTACTGAAGAAAAGCTTACTGACACCACGAGTCGAATATCATGGCTTAGTGAGAATGAATTTCAAATGATTTGGGTGCTAAATAGTAAGGACACAGTTATAAGACAAACACTTATTTCAGAGAAAGAGAATGGAATTAATGAATTTGTAAAATGGTTTAATAAAGATTTTGTAATTATATCAGCTACAGAATGGAGAAATTATTCCAACGGAATTATATACGAAATCAAATTGGAAAATTTATTCGGTGAACTTATTTTTTCTATAAGACTTTTACAGGTTCCCGACTAAAAAAAACGGCAGGTAACAGTAGGTTTAAGAAATGTGGGATTTTTCGGTTGGAAAGTATCTCCTTCCATCCTACTTTTGTCTAAGTAAAAGTGCGTAGCTCCGAAGCCCACACTTCTTAAACCCACCGCCGTTATAAGCAAGTGCGCGGCAAAAATAAAATTTGACTTTAATAAAAACACACGTATCTTTGTATAAAATAAAGCACGTGCCATGACAACCAAACTAACATTGACAATAGACGACTCAGTTATAGCTATTGCTAAACTATATGCTAAACAAAAAGGGAAAAGCCTATCTGACATAGTTGAAAATTACCTGATGTCTTTAACATCAAAAGAAAATAAAGAAGAAAACATTTCACCTAACATATTAAAATTAATGGGTGCTATTGAATTGCCAGACAACTTTGACTATAAAAAAGAATTAACCAAAGGTCTTGCAAAAAATATAAATAATGAAAAGTATTTTCCTCGACACTAATGTGCTAATTGATTTTTTTGCTAACCGAAAACCATTTTCAATAGAAGCTGCTAGACTTTTCAATTACTCTTTTAAAAAGAAAATTAATATTTATATTTCTGCTGTTTCGTATAATAATATTTATTACATACTGCGACAATCTTGTTCTCATTCAGAAACAATTAAAATATTAACAGCACTAAATGAATGGACCGACATAATAGACGTTTCAAAAGACATCATTAACAAATCACTTAAATCGGACTTTAAAGACTTTGAAGATGCTATTCAATACAACTGTGCAAAATCTTTAAATAAAATAGACTTCATTGTAACACGTGACACAAAAGACTTCAAAACAAGTTCGCTACCTATACTAACACCAAAGGAAGCTGTTACTTTAATTGAAAACATCAGCGGCTAACATCCGATTTGCAAAAGCGGGGTTTTGTGCATCTAATGTAGTTTAGTGCTGAAAATCCCCGCCCTTCTTGTAGCTGCAAACCGTTATGAAACATTAAACAACACCCTTTAAAAAAATAAGAACTCAATATGCATCACTTGATTGCTAAACTTGTTTTCCAATCTAAATATTGGATTCTTTTTATTTGTTTGCATTCCAATTTGTATACGAATGCACAGACTTTCATTCATGTTGAATCAGGCGCATTCTTTACAGGTATGAATGATATTCGAAACGGCAATAATGGAACTTTATTTTCTCTGAAAAATGATTTTCAAACTCCAGTAAGTCCATATTTCAGGTTGCGCGTTGGTTGTTTATCAAATGGAAAAGATTACTTTTCATTTCTTTATGCTCCTCTAAAAATTGTAGAAACTGGAACAATAGAAAAGGATATACTATTTGATGGAAAAACCTTTGAAGCTAACCTGCCAACAGAAGTTGTTTACAAGTTTAATTCTTATCGCTTTACCTATAATCGAAGAATTATCAATAAAGATAATTTTAAACTTGGCATTGGTTTGTCTGCAAAAATTAGAGATGCAGGAGTCTCGTTGAAGAATAGTGCCCTTTTAAGTGAAAATTTTACTATTGGCTTCGCTCCACTTATCAACCTAATCGCCAATTGGGATATAGCTCAAAAAATGGGTGTTGACTTTTTTGGAGAAGGCTTAGCCGCAAGTAAAGGCAGAGCAATTGACCTTTCCTTATCTGGAAGATATAGTTTCTCTAAAAACCTACAAGGAAATATTGGCTATAGACTACTTGAAGGTGGAGCAAACGGAACGAATGGATATAATTTTATTGAACTTCATTTTATCTTTGCTAGTTTAAACTACTCATTTAACAAAATCGATAAAACGCCATAAGTACTGATTTTTAGGGTTTTAATTTTTATTACTAATCATATTATTTGAACGTTTTAACAGCAATTACCCAAAAGGCGGGGTTTCGTGTTCCGCAGTCCGCCAATTGGCGGAGGTTAATCATCAGCCAGCTGGCGGATTTCAAATCAAGTTTTGTTGTAAAAGTCACGCCCTTCGGGTAGCTGCAAACCGTTAGCACCTATTTTTAAAAAATTTGGAAATACAAATTTGTAGTATATACTTATAATATATACCTTTGTTGCAATATGAAAACACTATCTTTAAAATTAGATGACGATATCTTTGAAGAGGCGGAAGAAATTACTTCTAAACTTCATTTAGCAAGAAACAGATACATTAACGAAGCTGTTAGTATTTACAATCGTGTAAACAAAAAAAGATTGTTAAAAAAACAACTAGCAATTGAATCCGCGCTCACTCGTAAAGACTCCTTGGAAATTTTGCACGAATTTGAAAAATTGTTAGATGAAAATTAAACAATATGACATTTGGCTTGCTGATCTTAATCCTAGTAAAGGTACAGAACCAGGAAAAACACGACCTGTTGTTATAGTACAAACAGACTTATTGAATGAAACTCATTTATCAACGCTAATTTGCCCTATTACAACAAATGTTCAGTCAGAAATTGAACTTTTGCGTGTTCACTTGAAAAAGAATCAACTCGAAAAATTGATTGATGTACTCGTAGATAAAATACGTGCAATTGACAACAAAAGACTCCTATCAAAGCTTGGACAATTAACTAAAGAGCAACAAGCTAAACTGCGTAACAATCTTAGAATAGTTCTTGATATTTAAACTTCAATTAAAGTTGTTAATAGCAGCAAAGCCTATAAAAATTGGCAGTTCAGTGCTTCAATGAAGTTTTGTATCTGCTAGCTAACGGATTCAGTGGTGGCAAATAGTTTTGTAATTCATAATCGCCAACATCTTGTAACTGCAAAACGTTTTTGGTAAGTTTGTTTGCGAATAATTAAACCATTTTAGGAGAAAACAGTCCTACAAAATATTTACAAATTTAGCTTTATGAGATCATTGATATTATTGTCATTACTTTTTTTATCGTGTGCCAAGGAAAACACAATAGAAAAGCCCACTCCTGTGGCTTATAAAATAACAAAGTCTATTACTTATAATCATGTTAACGTTGATGTTATAATTGACAAACCTGCACTAAATGAGGTAGATGTACTGATTACTTATCATGGAACTGTACAAAGTGATAGCAATATATTACCCGCTGCTGAAAACACACTTAATCAATTTAAAAATATTTTATATCGACAAGATATGATGATTGTTAGTGTGGCACATCCGCAACTTAATGTTCTTTTTGGGGATAATATCAATCAAGCAGAAGCCGCTTTGCTATGGGTTAAATATTCGGCAAATCAAGAATTAGGAATCAAGGTTAAAAAAATATTTCTAGCAGGGCATTCACAAGGTGGCTATTTAGTTACTCGTCTTAATACCATGCATGAAACCAATGGAGTAATTGCAAATGCACCTGGTCCTTTGAATTTAGTTTTTAGATGCCAATTAGAAGAAAATGGAAAAACTTCTGCAAGTTATGTTTGTAATAAATTAAGAAATGTATATGGTACTACAACAGCAAATGCTAACGCATATTACCAAAGGTCACTATTAAACTTTACAAAGGGTTTTAAATCGGATATATTATTTGTACAAGGATTAAATGATGAGGCAATTCAAATGTATTCTTGGCCAACATTTAAACAAGATGTATTAAGTTGCACAAGTTGTAAAAACAGACAGTTTGTTGAGATTGTTGGTGGTGAACACGGCTCTCTGTTTGAAAGCCCAACAGCAAAAAATGAATTTAATAACTTTATAAATAACCACTAAAATAAAGCCTACCAAATACAAGCATTTGGCAAAAAATTGTTTTCAGTGCTCAAATGAAACTAAGTGTTCGTTAATTAACGAATACAGAATTTGTACAAAAAAATTTGGTTAAAACTAATCTGTTCAAAAACTAAAAATTACGATGTAATTTGAAAAAAATTTAGTTGATTGCGCTAATTTTTTAGTGATTATGAACAAGAAATTATTTAGCCTGCTTTTAGCAACCCTTTTATTTTACACTACTGTTTTTGCTAGCCGCAATACGGTTATTATTTCTACCCTTAGCAACAATGTGGTGTGTGACCCAAGTACAGAATTCACCATTTATGGCCCCAATATTTGGTCTGCACGTTGGCAAACTGCTTTTGATACCACACAAACTCCTGGACAAATTTTTGAATACACTGCTGGTATTGTTGTTACACAATCTGACTCTGTTTTGTATTACCGCAGGCTAAGTTCTGATTACAGCGATACCAGTAATTGGCTAAAAGTGCGTTATATGCCAAAACCAAATATAACGAATTTAACTAGCTATAGCAGGTGTAATGGCGCAAATACCCAATTAACACTTACAGCAAATACTCCTTGTACGTTTGGTTTTTTACCTGTAACAACTATCAATGGCACAACTGGTGCTTCCGCTGGAACAGGTACTCAAATCAATCAAGTATTAAATAATTCAAGTGGCAATTCTACTGGTGGTATTGTGTATCGAATAACAGCAACGGCTATTGATGGAGGCTGTGTAAGTATTCCAAAGGACATTACCGTAAGTGTTTTACCTAAGCCACAAATTACCAATATTGCTGCGCAAAATGTTTGTAGCGGTGCTTTATTAAGTATTCCTTTAACTGCCAGTGTACCATCTAATTTTAGTTGGACCAACCAATCGATGAGTTCAGGAATTACTGGAGCTAAGGATTCGAGCGGGGCAACCATGCTCATTAAATTATTGAATGCAAGCAATGTTACAAATGGCACTGCTGTTTATGCAGTTGAAGCAAGTTCAATTACTGGTAGTTGCAAAAGCAATGCAGTTAATTTTACCATTACTGTTAGGGCACTTCCAACCATTAGTAGTTTTGCGGGAGATACCATTTGCAGTGGCCTTGTGAACGAACAAGTATATTTTCAAAACTCCATTTATAGCAATATTGTTTGGACTCAAATTCAATCACAAGGTGTAGTTGGTGCGCAAAGCGGAACAGGTTTTGTTATGCGTCAATCATTAGTTAATAACAGCACCACAACTTATGGTTTTGTTGATTATTTAATTAAGCTCACTACTGTATCAGGTAGTTGCATTAGCGATAGTTTACCGCTTAAACTTTATGTAGCTCCCACACCAAAAATTATTGGACCAACCAATAAATTAATTTGTAATGGCAGCAATACAAACCTAATTCCAACTACCGATTATCCTGGTGTTTTTATATGGACATTAGGCGCAAAAACAGGCAATATTAGTGGAGCTGCAACCATGTTACAATCTAAAACAGGCGTTTTTCAAACACTCACCAACAGTGGAACAATAACTGGTAGCCAAGAATATTTGGTAAAACATGTATTAGCCGATGCCCAGTGTGGAAGTGAACCAAAATCAATCACAATTTCAGTAAGCACTACTTCTAATACTTTGAGCTTAAATGATACTTTATTTAATACATGCAGTGGTATACCTTTTAGCGATAGCATTCAATCAAATCCGATAGCAAGTTTTTATTGGAGTCCCTTTCAAAATAACAAAATTACAGGTGCTAAAGCTGACAGCGGTGTGATATTGAAACAAACCTTATTTTTACAAAATATCAATTCAGCCACACAAGAGTTTATGTTGTGGCCTTATATAGGAAATGAAGGCTGCAGCGCAAATCCATTGAGCATTAAAGTGAATGTGTTTGCATTGCCACGAGCAAGCTTTACCTATGTTTTATCAAACGATTCCTTTTATTTTATGCCAACCGATACTTCCTTAACAAATTATAGTTGGAATTTTGGTGACAGTAGTTTTTCAAATAAAAAAACACCAATACATCAATATAAAAAAGCAGGCAAATATTTGGTTAATTTACAAACCTTTAATTCCAATGGATGCTCAAACGATACAGCTTTAGAAGTTGTTTATGCACCAGTAGGTTTAAATGAATTAACGTTAAACAAACAGGCAAAACTTTATCCAAATCCGGCTTCTGATTTTGTTAATTTTTATATGGATAATACAAGTGATAATATTATCATTATAAATGTATATAATGTAGTTGGAGCTTTAGTAAAATCAGAGCTGCTGAATATATCCAAGCAACAATTTAATGTGGAAGATTTAAGCAACGGAGTTTATGT
>CAMCQX010000101.1 GCA_945876985.1 Chitinophaga pinensis | reverse complement strand
ATATTGGTGGTTTGAAGGAAAACGATTTTGCCATGATTTTAGGATATCCAGGAAGAACAAACAGATGGATGCCCGCTGGTGGAATAGAACAAAATGTAAAATTTTCTTACCCAGCTTGGGTTGAAGGTTCAAAAACTGGTATGGACAACATGAAAAAATACATGGTTCAAAGCGATGCAATGAATTTAATATATGCTTCAAAATATGCTGGTGTAGCTAATTATTGGAAAAACCGTCAAGGAATGATTGATGCATTAACAAAATTTGGTACCGCTAAATCGAAAGCAGAACAAGAATCAAAGTTCAATGGTTGGGCTAATAAGCCTGCTAATAAAGCTAAATATGGTACTGTAATAGGTAAAATAAATGCTTATTATAATTTAACTAACGAAAAAGCCAGACACGATAATTACTTACAACAATTAGTAAGAACATCATCATTTGGAACAATTTCAAGAGGATTTGGTAAACAATTAATGAATTATGCCGCTGCCGATGCTGCTAGCAAAGGTAAAATGAAAGCTGATTTAGAAAATGATATCAAATCGTTTTTTGCAGACATGCATTTACCCGCTGAAAAAGATATTTTAAAAGCACAATTAGCTTTGTATTCATCTAAATCAGTTGGATATCCTTTAGCACCTGCTGTAATTGCTATTGGTAATAATTATGATAGTTATGTAAATTCAATTTTTACAATGAGTATTTTTACTTCAGAAGAAAGATTGATGGCATTTTTAAATTTCCCATCAAAAGGTTTATTAACAAACGATCCAATTTATGCTTTGTCTAGCGATTTATTAGCACATTTAATGGCAAAATCAGATACAATAACAAAAGCTCAAAATGATTTTTTAGCTTCATACCGTTTGTTAGTAGAAGGTTTAAGAGAATCAAAATTAGCAACTATTCAATATCCCGATGCTAACTCTACTCTTCGTTTAACTTATGGAAAAGTAAGAGCATTGCCAGCTGATAAAAGAAATGATGCAAAAGTAAATTATTATACTACCATGGAAAGTATGGTTAAAAAATACAAAGCAGGTGATGCAGAATTTGATTTACCTGCTCGTTTATTAGAATTATATAAGCAAAAAGATTTTGGTAGATACATAGATGCAAAAGGTTACATGCCAGTTTGTTTTTTAACTGATAATGATATTACTGGAGGAAATTCAGGTTCACCTGTGCTTAACGGTAAAGGTCAGTTAATAGGTTTAGCTTTTGATGGTAACATTGAAGCAATGGCTGGTGATGTTATTTTTGATAAAAAATTACAAAGAACCATCAATGTTGACATTCGTTATGTATTATGGATTATTGAAAAATATGCCAATGCAAAACACATTGTTGACGAAATGGATGTAGTAAATAATTAGAATTTTTGAATTGCAAAGCATGAAAAAATTACTTTTAATTCTTATTGTTTCTATTGTTTTTGTTGCATGCAGCAATGACCCAAGAGCCAAGTTACCTAATACCGGGAACTTTGGTGCTACGGTTTTAACTGATTCGCTAAAAACAGTGAGTGATGTAATTTCATTATTGCAAACGCAAACAGAAGCAAATGTAAACGTTACAGGAATTATTGAAAAATACTGCAAAGGCGAAGGTTGTTGGCTTACATTAGAAAACAAAGGTGGCGAAGCCATTTTTGTAGAAGTGGAGAAAAAAGCATTTGCATTACCACGAAACATAGATGGAAAAGTAGCCACTGTAACTGGAAAAGCAGTTAAAGAACTAAAAAATGGAAAGACTGAAATAAAAATTTTAGCAACTGCCATACAAATTAAATAAAGAATATAATATTTCAAAAAGTCTTTAGTTGTAAAACTAAAGGCTTTTTTTGTTTGAGGTAATTTTATAAAAAAAAGTAAAATCTAAAACTTACTTTTATGCCCTCCATTTATGTTACAAAAGTTAAGCATTAAAAATTACGCAATCATTAAGCAAGTTGAAATAGAATTTCATAAAGGCTTAAATATAATAACAGGTGAAACTGGTGCGGGAAAGTCAATATTAATGGGCGCCTTGGGCTTAGTACTTGGCGAAAGAGCCGATGCTAAAGCCATCATGAATGGTGAAGATAAATGCGTGATTGAATCAAATTTTTATATCAAACCTTATCAATTAAAATCGTTTTTTACCGATAGCGAATTAGATTACGATGACCATTGTATTATTAGACGTGAGATTACTGCAAATGGGAAATCAAGGGCATTTATAAATGATACACCAGTAAACTTAAATCAATTAAAGGATTTGGGAAACATGCTGATTGATATAGTTAGCCAGCATGAAACATTGGCTTTAAATGAGTCAGTTTTTCAATTGTCAATTGTGGATGCCATAGCAGAAAATGAAGAATTATTAGGCGTTTACAAGCAATCATTTTTATTATTTAAAAAGACTGAAAAGCATTTGAACGAATTGATAGAAAAAGAAGCAAAATCAAAGCAAGACGAAGATTATTACCAATTTATTTTGAATGAATTAGTAGAAGCCAACTTGCAAGAAAACGAACAAATAGAATTAGAAGAAAATTTAAACTTTCTGAGCAATGCAGAGGAAATAAAAGCAATAACTTTTAATGCTTATGCCGCTTTAGATTTATCAGAACCAAGTTTAATAGATCAATTGCGCAGCATAAAAAGCAATTTGTCACCAATAGTAAAGCACAATAAATTGATAGGAGAATTGAGCAATAGAATAGAACAATCTATTGTAGAATTGAAAGATATTTCGGCTGAATTGGAAACAATTTCTGATAAAACTTCTGCTAATCCTACTGAATTGGCTAGTATAGAAGCACGTTTGCAGTTATTAATAAATTTACAAAAGAAACACAGAGTAGATAATAACTTAGCGCTGCTACAATTTCAAGAAAAGTTGGAAAATAATTTGTTTGCCACTGTTTCATTGCAACATGAAATTGAAAAAGTTAGCCTCGAATTGCTTGAAATGAAATCAGATTTATTCAATCAAGCAAAAATAGTAAGTACAAAACGCGAAGCCATTATTCCTGTAATAGAACAAAAAGTAAAACAATTATTAACAGAAGTTTCCATGCCCGATGCTATATTAAAAATTAATAGAGAGTTATTGGATGCAAACCAAATAAATACCAATGGCATTGATAAAATTGAATTTTTATTTGCAGCTAATAAAGGTTCAAACTTGCAGCTTATAAATAAGGTAGCAAGTGGGGGAGAGTTAAGCCGATTAATGCTTTGCGTGAAATCATTGATCAGTGAAAAAGTAAATTTACCAAGCATAGTTTTTGATGAAATAGACACCGGAATAAGTGGAGAAGCAGCTTTAAAAGTTTCAGAAGTTTTAAAGAAACATGCATTGAAACACCAAGTTTTAGCCATTACACATTTACCACAAATTGCTGCAAAAGCCGATGCTCATTTTAATGTTTATAAGCAAAATGATCACGAAAAAACCTATTCAAATATTAGATTGCTTGATAAATCCGAACAAATTAATGAAATTGCAGTGATGTTAAGTGGAAATAATCCTACTGAACAAGTTATTTTAGCAGCAAAAGAATTAATAAACAACTAGGAATTAATGAAAGAAAAGTTTTTAAAATATAACAACGACTTATTGCTGTTTTTTTTATGGCTTTCTGTTATTGGAATTTTTACTACTGATTATTTTAGAGCTTTGTTAAGCATTGCCATGATTGGGTTTACATTGGTTGGATTGCTTTCAGCAAAACCTAAAAATTGGATCAAAAACTTATTGAATTCCAAATCTCTTTTAGCTTTAATTATTAGTTTTTTGGTGTTAATTCCTTCCGTTTTGTATTCAGATAATTTAAACTATTTTAGCTTAAGAATACAAATTCTAATTCCATTTTTGGTCATGCCATTTGCCTATGCACAAATGGACGAAATAGCTGAAAAAAGAAAAAAAATTATTATTTACACATTTGTTTTAGGTGTAATAATTACTGCCATTCAAGCATTGGTTTTTTATTTTAATAACCAAGCAGAAGTAAACCAAGCCTATCTAGAAAGTAGGGTCATGCCTACCATGGTTGGGCACCATCCCACATTTAGTTTAATGTGTGCTTTTTCTATTTATTTGCTTTACAATTCTTTTAAATATGAAAGTGTTTTGCTTAATAAGTTAATAATCATTTTCATTACCATTTTTCTAATCATATTTCTTCATATTTTTTCTGTTCGTGCGGGTTTGTTTTCATTTTATGGATTAGTATTATTGGTTTTTTACGAGCAAATTATACTTAAAAAGCAATACATTTTATCGTTTTCAATATTTGTATTGTGTGCCATTGTTACTGTGTTTACCTTCAAGTTTTCTCCAACTGTAAGAAACAAATTAACCAATACGCAAAAAGACATTGATAATTATAAAAATGGTGGGAGTGCAAATGACCAATCGCTAGGAAGCAGGATGATTTCCTATAAAAATGCCATTGAAATTACTGAAAATTCTTCCTGGTTTTTGGGTTGTGGATTAGGTGATATTGAAGATTTAAACAATCAAATATTTACAGAAAAATACCCTGATGTTACTAAAAAAATAATTCCTCATAATCAGTTTTTGTTTTATTTGGCTTCCATTGGAATGATAGGATTATTGATATTTTTAGCTTCCTTTTATTTTCCAATTGTTACAGATATTCAGAATATGAATTTATTAGCGCATTTTTTGGTTATTTCCATGGCCTTTCTCATTGAAGCATTTTTAACTACCCAATTGGGTGTGGCTTACACCATCATTTTTATTTTATTATTTGTAAACAATACAAAAACAGGCCTTCACAAAGAATTAGTATAATTTGTGGACAATGATTGAGAAACATCAATTGGCAAAAAGTTAAAAAAGTTTACTTTTGCCAAAACCCAAACCACTTTGACAAAGTTAATAAACAAATTTCCAGCAGTGTTACTTTTAGCCGATGGCACTGTATTTAAAGGAACTTCAATCGGTAAAATAGGTACTACATATGGCGAAATATGCTTTAATACTGGCATGTCGGGCTATCAAGAAGTTTTTACAGACCCAAGTTATTTTGGACAAATATTAGTAGAAACCAATGTACATATTGGAAATTACGGCATTCATAACGATGAAATTGAAAGCAATGACATTAAAATTGCTGGTTTAGTTTGTAAAAGCTTTAACGTAACTCACGATAGAAAATTAGCAGATCAAACCATTCAAGAGTATTTTTCAGTTAATAATTTGGTTGGAATTTCTGATGTTGATACCAGAGCAATTGTTCGCCACATTCGTCAAAAAGGCGCCATGAATTGCATCATTTCATCGGAAGAAAAAACCATAGAGGAATTAACTGCTGAGTTAGCAAAAGTGCCTTCCATGGAAGGTTTAGAGCTTGCCAGCAAAGTATCAACTACCGAAACTTATTATGTAGGAAATGAAGATGCTGCAAGAAGAGTTGCGGTGTTGGATTTAGGTGTAAAGAAAAATATTTTACGTTGCCTAACCGAAAGAGATAATTATTTAGCAGTATTTAATTGTAATACTTCCTTTGAAGAAATGATGAAATTTAAACCCAATGGATTCATGATTTCAAATGGTCCTGGCGATCCAAGTGTAATGCCTTACGCAGTAGAAACTGTTAAACAAATAGTTGATGCTGGTGTGCCTTTATTTGGAATTTGTTTAGGCCATCAAATATTGGCAGAAAGCCAAGGATTAGAAACTTTTAAAATGTTTAACGGACACAGAGGTTTGAATCATCCGGTTAAAAATTTACAAACTGGTTTATGTGAAATTACTTCTCAAAATCATGGTTTTGCAGTTAAGGCAAAAGACGTAGATAACAATACAAATATTGAAATTACGCATGTCAATTTAAACGATGAAACCATTGAAGGAATAAAATTGAAAAACAAAAAAGCATTTTCAGTTCAATATCATCCCGAAGCAGCTCCTGGTCCGCATGATAGCAGGTATTTGTTCGATGAATTTGTGAAAATAATGAATTAATAAACCATGCATTTTATTCTTATTGAAAAATAAAATAAGTTGCATTTATAAGTAAACATAAAAAATTTTAAAGAAATGAGTTCAATTGTAGAAATTAAAGCTAGACAAATTCTTGATTCTAGAGGAAATCCAACAGTAGAAGTAGATGTAGTTACTGAAGATGGAGCAATGGGAAGAGCAGCAGTTCCAAGTGGAGCATCTACTGGCGCACATGAAGCTGTAGAGTTGCGTGATGGCGATAACGCTGTTTATATGGGCAAAGGTGTTTTAAATGCTGTTGCAAATATTAACAATAAAATTGCAGATGCTATTTTAGGCGTTGATGTGTTTGAACAAAACAATATTGATGCTGCCATGATAGCTTTAGATGGTACAGAAAACAAAGCAAATTTAGGCGCAAATACCATTTTAGCGGTT
>CAMCQX010000100.1 GCA_945876985.1 Chitinophaga pinensis | reverse complement strand
GGGGAATCTTGGGAATTGGGTTCCTTAGTACAATCATAAATTGACAACTCTTCAAAATCAGTTAAAACACTAACAGTCATTTTCGCATTCCACCCATATCTTTTTATTTGATATGCAGGATCAATATGATCTTTGATATTAATATTGGGCTTCTTTGCTTCAAGAAAAAAAAGCTTTTCTTTCCCAGTAAGGCGAAAAGAATAATCGGGTGCTTTCGTGCCACCACTTATTTTAATTTTATCCTCATGGATAACTTCTCTATAGCTTTCGGAAAAACCTAGTTCATTGTCAATATCCCAGCCTAATGCTTTGAAAAATGGATCAATAAAGTCTCTACGGGTTTGAGTCTCATTATATTCTGCTTTTTTGTAAATAATTTGATGCTCTTTAAATCGTTCAACTAACGCCACTACTTTTTTGAGTCCTAATTCTTTGTTTGTCATATTTCTGTTTTCTTGTTACAAGTTTAGGCTTTTTTTACAATGAGGCATAACGTTTTCGGGCTTGGCGAAGGTGGCGATTTTCACCACTAAAGTTAATGCGGAGAACCAATATTTGATTAACCACAAATGTGTCTGCGGAGAACTGAACCGCCACTTTTGCCAAACCCGTGTTATGCCTTCGTTGTTTTGTCATTAGTTTAAGTTTTAGTCGTAATGTAAATAAACTCAAGCAAGTTAAGTGTCAAGTGAGCCACGAATACCCATACAATATTTTTTCTTTTTGTCGCTATTATTGCAAATGGTAACCCTACTAAAAGTCCGGTCATAATTATGTACCATAGTCCGCCAACCCAATGAAGCAATCCAAACATTGTAACTGTAACAATTATGCTTTTTGTCGAAATGTATTTTTCTAAAAATCTTGTTAAGGTATAGTTTCTGTACAAACTCTCTTCAACAAATGGCGCAAAAAGGACATTAGCTATAAAAAATGGAATTGTCTGTTTGCCAAGTACCATCATGGTTTCGCCTGCTGGCACATAGTCACCAATATTTATTTGTAAATATGTCTGTAATGGTGAAAATATGTAAAAATATAGTGTCGCTAAAATTGCTCCTGTTATAATTCCTCCAAAAATGTCAATTGGTAGTTTTGTATTATCAGTTGTCCAACCACTTTTTAAGATATTGAAACTGTCTTTTCGGGTTGTGAACATAAGAGTGACTAGTAAGAAAACTTGAACAATAAGAATTACTGTTGGTGTGTTCTCTGAAATTCTAATTGGTATGTCTGTTTCACTTACACCTTTTACACCAAAGTATATTGAAGCCGAAACTATAATGATTAAAAACCAAATTGGTGCTAAAATCAGATTTGTCCAAGGTCTTTTTAATGAGTTCATATTTTATGTTTGTCGTTTTTTACAATGAGGCATAACGTTTTGTGGCTTGGCGAAGGGCGGGATTTTTAGCACTAAAGTTCAAACGAAGTACAAATGTTGAACCTTGCACAAATGTTTCTACGAAGCACGAAACCCCGCCTTTTGCCAAACCGCTGTTAGCAGTAGTGGTTCTTTGTTCGTCCGTCATTTCGATAGTTTCAAGATTTTAAATGCTCCTTGACCAACGATGAAAAATACAATTGTCCCAACGATAAGGTCAGGATATTTTGAGTTTGTCAAGTAAACAAGTCCGCCTGCTACAATTACTCCAAGGTTTACAATTACGTCATTAGATGTGAAAATCATACTTGCTTGCATATGAGCTTCTTTGCTTTTACTTTTTTGCAGTAAATACAAACACAGTCCGTTTCCAATAAGTGCAAGAATTGAAATAATTATCATTGTCTGAAATGCTGGAATTGTTTCCGTTCCAACAAATCGTCTGATAACTTCTATAAAACCAAAAACCGCAAGTGTCAATTGAAAATAACCTGCCGATTTTGCAATGTTCTTTTTTCGTGTCATTGTCCCACCGACTGCAAAAAGTGCAAGTCCGTAAACAATACTGTCGGCAAGCATATCCAAACTGTCGGCTACAAGTCCCATTGAGTTTGATATAAAACCTGTCGTAAGTTCAAGTGCAAAAAAGAAAAAGTTGATGGCTAAAACTTGCCAAAGCAATTTTCTTTCCTTGTCTGTGTTAATGGTTGTTGCTTCGTAATTGTCTGCCGAAACACTGTCAATAAGTGAAGTGTCAAATTTTAAGTTGTCAAGTCGCTGAAAAATTTGGTCGTAATTGTCGGTGTGAAAAACGGTCAGTTGTCTGTTAGGTATATCAAAGTCCAACGAGTTGATGTTTGTCAAGTCGGCAAGTTTCATCCGTATCATTTGTTCTTCGGATGGGCAGTCCATTTTTGATATTTTAAATGTCGTTTTTCTAATTCTCTATTGTTTTCGGTTGGGTCGTCCTACCATTACTGCTAACTTGTTTATATAGGAATGTTTAACCCTAAAACCTTCCTATGTCTATCCAAAATTGGGTTGTTTTAGGAATGTTTCTATATTCAAACATACCTATTATTTTTATAAATTTAAAGTTTAAATCATTCAACCTAAAACCTCAACAGCATTTGATGATTGGGATTGGAATGGGTTTCACTAATTTTAAAATTGTAATCACCTATCATTTCAAAGCCCATTTTTTTATAAAACGTAAATGCTTGGTGGTTTTCTTTCCAAACAAAAAGCCACATGCCAACTTGCTTATTTTGCTTGGCCAATTCAATGTTATATTTCAAAAGTTCATAGCCTAATTTTAGGTTATAAAACTCTTTTAACAAATAAAGTCGTTCTAATTTGGTCACATTTTCAATTTGAATATGCGCAAATTTTTCATTCAAAATTATTTTGGAATATCCAGCAGCTTGGTTGTTATAATTGATTAAATGGTAAATATTTTTAGCATCATTTAATTCCGTTCTGAAAACTTCTTGGGTGTATTTTGCATTCACATATTGTTGAATGTCATCCGCAGAAGCACTATGCCCATGCGATTCTATAAAAGATATTTTCCCAATAGCTGTCAATAATTTGATGTGTTGATCCTGGGCTTTAATTATTGAAAACATCTGCGTTTATTGTGTTAATAATTAATCAATGTTTCTTAGTTATTAAATGAAAGCGTTCATTCGTTTCATTGAAAATGTGTGAGAACTACAATTTCTTAGTTATCATTTTCTGCCAAGGAACTTTTAAAAACATCCAATGCTCTTTTACGCGCAAATGTGTGTTCTACCATTGGAAAAACAAGCGGTGAATTCCCCAACCATTTTTTGATATACTTCCGTTCAGGATCAAATTTTTTGGTTTGCTCACTCGGATTAAATATTCTAAAATAGGGTGCTGAATCGCATCCGCAACCAGCCGACCATTGCCAGTTTCCGTTGTTCGATGAAAGTTCATAATCTAATAATTTTTCAGCAAAATACGCCTCTCCCCAACGCCAATCTATTAGTAAATGTTTGGTAAGAAAACCCGCAACTATCATTCGTACCCTGTTGTGCATTAATCCAGTTTCGTTTAATTCCTTCATGCCGGCATCTACTATTTCATAACCGGTTTCACCATTACACCATAATTTAAATTCAGCTTCGTTATTTCTCCATTTAATTACATCGTATTTTGACTTAAAATTACGGGTAACCACTTTTGGATAATGATACAATATCATCATGAAAAACTCTCGCCAAATTAACTCATTCAGCCATTGTTCATTTAACTCCAAAGCTGTTTTAGTGAGTGCTCTAACGCTTACAGTTCCAAAGCGAATATGCACACTTAAATTGCTTGTTCCATTTATGGAAGGTGTATTGCGCGTATTATGGTAATTGGAAATAATGTTTTTATCAATAAATGTGGAAGAAATTCCGGTGTTTGTTTCCTCAAATCCTATTTCATGGAGTGTTGGAAAAGGGAAAGCTGCTGTTTGAATGAAATTATTTTGCAATTCTTCAGATGGAAATGTTTTGATTCCTTCCACACTTAATTTTTGTTTCCATAACCTTGAGTATGGCGTAAAAATGGTGTATGGTGTTCCGTCTGATTTCATTACTTCCGATTTCTCGAAAATAACTTGGTCTTTAAAAGTTTTAAATGAAATATTTTTTTCTAAAAACCAATCTGTTAATTGCTGGTCTCTTTGCGTGGCATAAGGTTCATAATCGTGATTGGTGAATACATTTTCAACCACAAAGTTTTCACAAATAGTTTTAAATGCTTGCATTGGCTCATCGTGAAGAACTAATAATGACGAACCAATTTTTAGTAATTCATTATTGATATTTGCTAAAGCTTGATGAATGAATGCAACTCTTTTATCTTTTTTGTCTTTAAGTTCACTTAAAATATTTTTATCGAAAATAAAAATTGGAAGCACATTATTTGATGTGTTTAATGCCACAAATAATCCATGATTATCGCTCAATCGCAAGTCTCTTCTGAACCAAAAAATGCTTACGGGTTTATCTGATTTTTTTTGCAAAATGTTTGTCATTCTTTAAGTTGAAATATTCATATAAAATACTTTTAATGCCATTGATTTACTTACTAAATCAAATCAAAACAAGTGTTAAACAAATAGTTTTTCTAATACTTGCTTTCTGTATTCAAAAATACTTTCAATTTTTCTTTTAACAATAATAGCGTTTACCATGTTCCCAATAAAACCTAATGGCAATTGATAATTTACAATGTCATACATCATTATTCCATTAGCTACTTCTGTAAATGTATGGGTATGTTCCCAAACTTTATACGGACCAATTAATTGCCTATCGGTAAAATAATTTTGATTGTCAACTTTGCAAATTTCTGTTTGCCAGCGAACAGGAATTCCTAAAAGTGGTTTTACGGTATAATCAATTTTCATTCCTTCGTAAATTCCTTCGTCTTTTAAATCTGTTAAAATTTTAAAATCCATTTCTGGCGGAGTAATTACCGAAAGGTTTTTAGGAGAAGAAAAGAATTCCCAAGCTTTCTTTTTATCTATTTTTAAAAATTGTTCTGCCTTATATTGATGCATATACTTCGGCTGTTTGATATCGTTCATTTTTATAGTTTTTGTTTTTCAGTGTTGGTTAAATAAGCAGAGGATTTTAAAAAGGTAATGACTATATTTTTCAATTGTTTGTCATTGATGGATGAAACTGATTTTAATAGAAAATATTTATCCAAAATAATTGATGAATTATAACCTATAAAATTTGGAGCATTGCACTGCACAGTAAAACGCAAAAAACGTATTTCTACATTTTTATTGTCTTTTTCTAAGCATTTTTCCAGTAAGTTTTTGCCTTCGTTAAATTTCGATAATTTATTAATTGGATTGCTAACATATTTTGCCATTATCATAGTGGCACAGGCTCTGTAAGCGGCTAAAGAAGTGTTGTTAGTTTCATTGTAAATTTGCAAATCAGTAATTAATTTTTTACATAAAACTTCATCTTTTGAAGCTTTTTGATAAAGATTTCTAACTTCTTGAATGGTAAGATTATTGGCTGAGCTATTAAAAAAAATAAAACTAGTTATTATAAGCAATAAAAATCTCATAATAAGTTCATTTTGTATTGGAACATGCTGTTTATCATCAAACCAAATTTTTCGCTATTACTAATTCTAATTCTTTCAGTTAGAATTTTTTCTGGGTGCGCATTTTTTATTTTTTTAAACAATGAATTATAATAAACATAAGCAAGGTAAACCCCTCCTTTTGATGAATCAGGTAATTTTTTAATGCCATGCAAAGCCGCTTTAAAATCACTTTCAATTTCCTTTTCAATCATTTGTTTGGCTGTAACTGAAAAATCTGTCATGTCAATTCCAGGGAAATATGCCCTACCAAGAATATGGTAATCATCTTTCATGTCGCGTAAAAAATTTACTTTTTGAAATGCTGCACCTAGCTTCATGGCATAAGGTTTTAATTCTTCATAAAGTTTAATATTTCCATCAGTAAATACATACAAACACATGAGCCCAACTACTTCTGCAGAACCTAAAATATAAGTTTCATATTTTTCTGTTGAGTAATCTATTTTCTCTAAATCCATTTCCATACTTTTCAGAAATGTTTCAATCAAATCATGGGAAATGTTATATTTATTTACTACTTTTTGAAA
The DNA here is from genome assembly GCA_945876985.1 of Chitinophaga pinensis. Classification (GTDB taxonomy): domain Bacteria; phylum Bacteroidota; class Bacteroidia; order UKL13-3; family UKL13-3; genus JAAFJM01. Next base: position 348 of record CAMCQX010000100.1, on the reverse strand, counting down.
GGAGTTTAGAATTGGATTCAATGAAATTTTATTTTCAATGGCTTCATAGGTTTCATCTTTAAATTTTTTCAGTAATTTACTTTTGTCAAATCCTTCAAAACTGTCTACAATTTCATCAGCAAAACGAACAAAGCCATATATTGAATATATGGGATCATGTAAATTACTTTTCAAAAAATATATACCAAGCGAAAAACTTGTACTGTAAGCTCGGGTAGTTAATTTGCTGCATTGTACTGAAACATCATCAAATAGTGACTTCATAGGTTATTTTTTTAAATGATTTATTACTAGTTCTGCGGCAACTTTGCCAGATATAATTGATGGTGGAACACCAGGACCAGGAAC
>CAMCQX010000099.1 GCA_945876985.1 Chitinophaga pinensis | reverse complement strand
TTTTCTTGAATAACGGCATTGCTAAAAGCATGAAAAGTAAAAATATCAATTCTATACGCATCAGTACCAATGATTTCAATAAGGCGCTTGCGCATGGCAATGGTTCCTGCATCGGTATAAGTTAGGCATAAAATACTTTCGGCTGTGGTGTCGGTTTTTGTTAAAATATTGGCAATTCTACTTGCTAATATTTGAGTTTTTACTGTTCCTGGCCCGGCTATTACAAGCATAGGACCATCAATTTGTTCTACTGCAATGCGTTGCTCTGCATTCAATTGATTTAATAAATCGGTAAAAGGGATTTTTGATTGTGGCATTTTCAAAAGTAATGATAAATGAGAAGAGTTGCCACAGATTTCACAGATTACACAGAAAAAATAACCGCAAAGGTCGCGAAGGTTTGCGCAAAGAACACAAAGGAATTTGCTACAGATTTTACCGATTACACAGAAAAAATAACCGCAAAGGTCGCAAAGGTTTGCGCAAAGAACACAAAGAAATTTGCCACAGATTATACAGAGATTACCTGAAAAATTAACCGCAAAGGTCGCGAAGGTTTGCGCAAAGAACACAAAGAAAATTTGCCACAGATTGCACTGATTGCACTGATTTCATAGAAAAAATAACCGCAAAGGTCGCGAAGGTATGCGCAAAGAACACAAAGGAATTTGCTACAGATTATATCGAAAACAGAGGTTATTTTACAGTTAAGGAGTATTTGCTATAACTATATTTTGGTGGTAAGTTAGCGATGGAAATAATACTTAAACTGGTGCTGATAAGCATTACAGGAAACGAGATAACTGCGGCTAACTGATTGACAGAATTGGCAGTATTTTTTTTGCTGATTCCATATACCATAAATGCAGTTGTAAACAATGCAATTCCGGTAAAAACACGCGCAAATAAATGTTTGGAATGGTAGGCATTATTATGAAATTGAATAGATTTTAAATCACTGTATAAACAATTATATTCATTAACTTGATTCAACTGCGATTTAAAAATTAACGAATCACCATTTACACGTTCCAATACCAATGTTTTGGGACTTTTATTTTTAAATTTACAATGAACTTTTATAGGCAATTTAAACAATTGCGCATTTGAAATTTCACCATTGGAATTTGATGATAAAATGATGCTTTTTTGTGCATTGCAAAGCATAGCAAACATGAAGAAAACAAATAAATAAATTGCTGATTTCATACTAGTAAAAACTCCATTTGGTTTTAGTATTATATCTATCACCTATTTTAGTAACTGATTTATAGGTTAAATATCCACTTGGAATTACAAGTAACATTAATGATAAACCACCATCAGCCATTCCCGCCAATCCAGCTAAGGTTGTAACGCTTGTGATAAAGGTAGATAAAACAAGTACGGGGTTTCTTAATGGGGTACCTATTTTTAAATATGAAATGTTTTTTACATTCAGTATTGATGTATCTTTTTTGTTTTTTACTACCGTTACATAAGGAAAATGATAATCAATAACATTTACTTTTTGCTTAAAACTTAAGGAATCAGTTTGGTAAACTAATTTAATTTTTTTAGGCAATTGAATAGTCTTTTTATCCAATGAATTCATTTTTTCTAACTTAATATATTGTGCGTTTGCAATTAAGTTAGCTAAAAAAAAGACTAAAAAAAGCAGTAATTTATTTAACATAAATCCTCCATTTCCTGGTGTTAAAATTCTTAGGTAATTTCCTTATTAATGCCACCGAGGAAATAATAGATATAGCACTCATTGGGATTCCTAATATAATAGCCACTGTAAGTGTTGGATCACCTGCATCGGTTGATTTATGAAAGAAACCACCAATGGTTAAAGGTGTTATAAACAATGCCATTCCCGTAAAAAATGTAGCTGCTGTTTGAACCAATGCATCACTTTTTTTGGAAAAATAAATGTGTGAAATATCACCTAAAGTGCAATCATAATTTTGTGGTTGATTGTAATATTTTTTGAAAAATAAACTGTCGCCAACTATTTTTTGGAGCAGCAATTTTTCGTAAGCACCATTTTTAAATTGTATATAAACTTCAGCTGGCAATACAACTGATTTAATTTTCCCATTGCTTATTTTTTCTATTAATAATTTTTGTTGCGCATTGCAAAGCAAAGCAACAATGGAAATTATAAACAGGAAATATATTTTTTTTATCAATCAAATATAAGAAAGTAATGTTACTAATGAAATTTTGGTTGTCTCATTTTTTATTTTGTTTATTCGTCATTTTATTAAACTAAACGGTTAACATATTTCAGGAATTGATAACTATTTTCTGCCACCAAAACTTCTAATATTATAAGTAAATACTAACATGTAATAGCGTGTTAAAACTTGGGTTTTACTATCTTCTATGTAGTTACCAGAAATGGTTCTGTTAATATTGTTGTTTTGATTTAAAATATCGTAAGTGTTAAATACTATTTCGGCAGCATTATTCTTCAAAAATTTATATCCTAAACCTCCGGTCCATAAATAAAAATTCTGATTGAAACTATTTCCTAATCCAGTATAATAAGTATTGATAATTTCACTTCTTAACACCAAACCTTTCCATGGTAATAAGTTTAATTTAGCAGAGCTAATTTGATAAAAATAATTGTTATTCAACTTGGCATTCATGGTGTTTTCTACCACATTATAAAAAGCGGTATACGATATGGTAAAATCTATTTTTTCGCTGATGTTACTTGCCAAAGCAAAACCAGAAGTAAGCACAAAAGTATTGGTATAATTTACCAAATTATTTATTTTACTGGGTGTTTTGTTATAGGTAGTTCCAAGGTTTAAATTCATGTTACTTTTTAGTTTTTTTACAGGAAAACCATAAGTAATAAAACTATTGATATTCCAATATCCATCAAAGTTTTCTGGATTACTTAATTGAGAACCTTTGCTCAATGTAATTCCTTTAACTGTATCACTATTATTTCTTGCTGTATAAGTTGAATTTCCAATGTAGTTTTGGGTGTTATTTGCATTTAAAAACAAATTGAAAGTTTTTCCTTTATCGGCATTTGTTAAACCATACCTAGTAACTATATTGTGGCTAAATTCCTGCGTTAATTGTGGATTTCCAGTACTTAAACTTAAAGGATTTGAATTGTCAATTACACTTTGTAATTGATTAATAGCAGGTGCGTTGGTATTGGTTCTGTAAAATATTCTGATGTTATTTTGTTTTGTAAATTGATAAGTAAACATGGCATTTGGCAAAACATTGTCAAACGTTTTTTTAACACTAATTGGAATGGGTGTTTTTTGAACTCCCTCTAATAATACATTTTGATAATTAGCACCCAACATCAAATTAGCTTTTTCTCCCATTTTGAATCGGTAATTTAAACCACCTCTTTGCGTGGTTAAAGTATTGTCGAAATTACTCGATAAGTTATTATTTAATATATTGTATTCGCCATTGAGCGTGTCTTTGGTATTGGTTAATTTGTAATTATAGTTTTGGGTAAATGAAGGCGAATAATTGGCCATGATCATTCCGTTTTTACCAATTTGTTCCGTGTAATAGATAGCTCCCGAATGAGTGTTACTATTTCCATTGGTAGTAGTTTTTTGTTCAAATTTTGAAATAGAATCTGCTGGGAAGTAAAAAGTGTTATTAGCACTTAAATAATTGGATCCATTTTTGTCGTTTACATCTGTTCCTAAATTAAATGAAATAGTTCTGCCTTGTTTTGCAAACTTATGGCGGTATAATATATTATTATTTAAACTTACTCCACTGTTATTGGATGTGTTGATGGTATTTGTTTTATTCAATGATTCATTGTTAAATGTAGTAAAACCATTGGTTAAACTAAAAGCGCTATTGTTTTGAAAACTTAATTTTGGTGATAAAACAATGGAGTTATTGCTATCAATATTGTATTCTAAACGTACGTTTAACCTGTGGTTTAAATTGTCACTATTGCTTTCGCTATTTTGATTATATAATTGGTTAACACCACCACTTAAAAAACTGGTGCGTTGCAATTGGTTATTGGTGTTATTAGTTGATTGATTGAAAAAATAACTTCCTGTAACTGTTAATTTTTTTGCCCAAACATCGCTAAAGTTTATACCTGCCGAATTGGTTTTATTGATTCCACCTTGATTGCCTACCACAAAATTATTACTTCCATTTCCTCCGCCACCAGGCATTCCCATTCCTCTTCCGCCCATTCCCATTCCACCTCTTCCACCTTGGTTTCCGCCACTTTGAAGGCCAAGTAAATCTTGAGAACCAAAGTTTTGTTGGTTTATGTTGTTACTTAATCCTAAAATTGAAATGCGTTGCTTTCCCCTGAATAAATTAATATTTCCCCCAGCAGTATATTTGTCATCGGTTCCTGGGCCTGCATATAATCTGCCAAATTTTCCATTGGCTCTACCCGCTTTTGTTACTATATTAATAGACTTTTGAGTATTTCCATCATTGAATCCAGTAAATTGTGCTTGGTCACTTTGCTTATCAAAAACTTGAATCTTTTCAATTACTTCGGCAGGTAAATTCTTTAAAGCTAAAGCTACATCATCCCCAAAAAATTCTTTGCCATCTACCGTTACTCTTTGAACAGTTTCTCCTTGTGCTTTTACGGTTCCATTGTCTAAGGTAATTCCCGGCATTTTTGTTATCAAATCCTGCACATTAGCATCGGGATTGGTTTTAAATGCTTTTGCATTGTATTCAATGGTATCACCTTTTAATTGTGATCGTATGACACTTTCAGTAATATTTACATCTTTTAATTGATTTAAGTTTTCAGTCATTTTAAAAACGCCAATCTTTTCTATTGGTGAATTTATTTTTATAATGCTTGTTAGTTTTTCAAAACCAATATAAGAAGCACTTAAACCATAAGTACCATATTTTAAATTATATATTTTGAATTTACCTTCACTATCTGTTAAACTGTTTTTTCTGGTAAATGAATCGTTTAAATTAACCAATGTAACCACCACACCAATTAATGGAGTTTTATTTTTTTTGCTTATCATTTGTCCTTCAATAGTTTCTGTTTGCTGCGCAATCAAAGATATAATAGGTATAAAAAATGATGTAATTAATATGAAAATATATTTATAGATTTTTTTTATATTCATTGAGTTAATTTGATTTAAAGTTTGCGAAAGTAAAAGATGAAAATGTTGATTAATCAGATAAAACCAAAACTATTTAGCACCTTTTAGTTTCCATGGTATTCTTACATATTTCATATACCTTACTATTACAGATTGCTTTCTTTCAATATATCTTGAGGGCTTATTTGCGGTCCATCTTCTTGGATTTGGAAAACACGCAACTATTGATGCAGCTTCGCTTTTACTTAATTCACTGGCTGATTTATTATAATAAAAATTTGCTGCTGCTTCTGCACCATAAATTCCTTTGCCCATTTCTATAATATTTAAGTAAACTTCCAAAATTCTTCGTTTACTCCAAAGTAATTCTATGCTTACTGTAATATAAAATTCTAATCCTTTTCTTATCCAACTTCGGCTTGGGGTAAAAAATAAATTTTTAGCAGTTTGTTGGCTTATAGTGCTTGCACCTCGTAATTTTTTACCACCATTTATATTGCTTTTTATTGATTTATAAATTTGTTCAAAATCAAATCCGTAATGTTCAAAAAACTTTAAGTCTTCGCCAACTATGGTAGCTTTAATCATATTATTACCAATATAATCAATTCCTCGCCACGATTTGTTTAAACGCATTTCATCACTTCCGGCCATTTGTTCAAATAGCCTAACTATATGTAAAGGAGTTACAGGAACTGGAATAACTCTGTATAGAATGATAAGCATAAAACTGAATTGCCACGAAAGTAGAAATACTTTCAATAGCCAGTCTTTTAACTTAATTAGCTTTCCTTTTATGGCTTTTATGTATTTGTTCTTATTCAAAATATTTTTAACGCAGCAAGTTTACAAAATGATTTTGAAATCTCTTTTTGTTTTATGTACAAAGCATTGTTTATTTGTACTCTTTTCAAATAAAGCATAAAACATTCGTGATTCAAGCATTTCAAATTAAATTAGCATTATCTTTCATCTTCTTTGCATTTCTTATTGATTTATATAGTTGGCAAGCTGTTAGGGCTTTAGTAAGAGATAAATCTGATTTTACAAGAAAGGTATTTTCTTATATTTATTGGACTATTCCTGTGCTCGTTTTTATTTATTTTATTTCTGGTTTACTTTTTCCAGGTAAAAACGGAAATAATTTTATTAAAATATACTTCGCTGGCTTATATTTTGTCATTTATATTTCAAAATTTGTTGTATGTATATTTTTAATTTTTGATGATTTAAAAAGATTATTCAAAATAATATGGAGAAAAATATTATCTCGAAATCAATCAAAAAACATTGTTGATCCAACTCAAGGCGATACTTTAGAACATATTCACGAAGAAGA
>CAMCQX010000098.1 GCA_945876985.1 Chitinophaga pinensis | reverse complement strand
CTGGATATCCTGTATACGACCGGGAATTATTGACTGCTGATATGTTAAATAAATGCGGAAACATTACTTTAATAGGAGACGCGGCTCACCCCATGAGTCCGTTTAAAGGACAAGGGGCCAATCAGGCTTTGTTAGATGCTCTGGCGCTTGCTCGTAGCATTTCAATTGGATGCAGGCCATTGTCAAACTGGAGAACTGCTGGAATAAGAGAAAGTGTTTTAAAGGAATTTGAATCAGAAATGATTGAACGCAGCGCTGTTAAAGTAAAAGCCTCAGAATTAGCAGCTCAGTTATTACATTCCGAAATGGTACTTGACGAAGGAGATAGACCAAGAGGAAGAATTTTAAAGAAATAATAATTGTAATAAATTACCAAAATCCATCTAAAAAAAACAATAAAAATTATATTATAAAATAACCTAAAATTAGAGATTCAAATATATAAAAATATAGAGACACACGGCCGTGTGTCTCTAAAATCGTCCGTCAAATAAATGGATAAATATAAAAACAAATACCGCATACAATCACACAGAAAACCCAATTGGGATTATTCATCAAATGCACTGTATTTTTTGACCATTGTAACACAAAAAAGGGAATGTAATTTGTGTGAAATTGTAAATAATGAAATTATTCTATTTGATTTTGGAAAAATAGTGGAAGATGAATGGTTTAAATCGTTTGAAATTCGTAATGAATTGATACTACACCAATTTATATTAATGCCCAATCATATGCATGCCATTGTGGAAATTTATAATGAAAATCGAGGTTATATTTCGACCACGAACGATATAATAATGACCGATACGATTGCGATCGCAGAGACACACGGCCGTGTGCCTCTAACAATTGAACCAAATGAACCAATTGAAAACGAAATATTACAAATAACACGAAATTCACCCATTCGTTTGCCCAAATCCATTTCATCATTTATTGCAGGTTTCAAATCTGCGGTAAATACCGAAATTGATAATTACATTGATGAACATCAATTGGATATTACTAAATACAATAAAAACAACCATTTTTTTCAGCCCAATTATCACGACCATATCATCAGAAACCATTTTGAATATCAAACCATTTCAAATTATATTATCAATAATTCTATGAATTGGAATAACGATAAATTTTATGTCTAGATAGATCAATACAAGCCTTCGGGCAGATTTTTTTTTCATCTCAAATTCTTAGTCATCCAATCAATGGCTAAATCACAAGACTAAGGATATTTAGGCTGATTTTATGTAATTAATAGCCCAAAGATTTATCTGAGAAAAACAGAACAAAGCAATAAATTGGCTTCAGCCAACTTAAATAAAGGTTGGTCAGGAAACATAACCTTGGACGATTCAAAATGAATTTTATATTCAGCTCTTCGCACTTAAAACTTCAGACTTAGTACTTAAAACTAAAAATTGAATAGCAAACTATACAACGCCCAAATCATTGTGATTACTGTTACATAAATCCAAATTACTTTTGGCTTTTTATTGAAAATTATTTAATACTCTAAAATTTATGCAAAAAAGCAATTTAGCTTTAACCCAATACTTGAAATACTGTGTGGTATTTATGGTGTTTTTTTTTACTAGTAAATACAAAGTAACCGCTCAGCGAACAGCAGTTTACGAAGATGAAACAAGAATTTATCAACGGGCGATGGAGCTTTTTGATAAAGAGAAATATGCTGCTGCGCAAAAGCATTTCAATATGTTTACGGGTAAAAGCAAAGATCAAGTTTATGTAGTAAATGCAAAATATTATGCTGCTACCTGCGCCATGGAATTGGCCAATAACGATGCGTTGAAATTGTTTCAGGGGATTATAAAAATGTATCCTCAATACGACAAAGGGGAGTTAGCAAAGTTTCAGTTGGGAAAATATTTTTATAGAAATAAAGATTATAAAAAAGCGGTAAAATGGCTTTCCGGTTTTGACGAGGGTTATTTAAGTGAATCGCAATTGTTGGAATATTATTTCATTAAAGGGTTCTGTAATTTTAAAACTGACAACTTTGATGAGTCGCAAAAGGCATTTAAAAACATCAAAGATCAAAAGACCAAATATTACGAAGCTGTAAATTATTATTACGGTTATGTGAGTTACCGCCAAGCCAATTATGATGAAGCCTTGGAGCATTTTGGTCGAGTAAAAAACCATAAAACATTTGGCCCATTAAGTAACGTGTATGTGGCTCAAATATATTTCTCTAAAAAAGATTATGCGCAAGTAATTAAATATTGTGACACCATTACCAACAAAGATGTAGCGATAGATGTAGCAGGAATGCTTGGTCAGTCGTATTATATTCAGGTTAATTACGAAAAAGCTTTGCCTTATTTGGTTAAATACATGAACGAAGCGCCTGCTGCTCCAAGCAGAAATGATTTTTACAGATTAGCCTATGCCTATAAAGTTAACAAACAATACAACAATGCCGTTGACAATTTTCTGAAAATTCAAGAAGAGAAAGATACTTTGAGTCAATATGCATTTTTTCAGTTAGCAGAAAGTTATTTGGCAATGGATAAAAAACCCAATGCTAAAACTGCTTTTACCAAATGTATTGGCTTAGGATTTATAACAAAGTTAAACGAAGAATCATTGTTTAACATGGCTAAGTTAAATTACGAAGTAGGTAGCAATAGCAGCGCTTTAACTAGTTTAACATCGTTTATAGAAACGTTTCCAAAGTCAACATACATAAGTGAGGCAAAAAGCTTAGTTAGTAATTTATTATTAACAACAAAAAACTACAAAGAAGCCATTAGAATATTAGAAAGTATAGCTGACAAAGACGAAAAGGATTTAAGCATTTTACAAAAAATATATTATTACAGAGCAGAAGAATTGTATTTGCAAAACGACTATAAAACTGCCAGCGAGTTTTTTGACAAAGTTTTAGCTGCTGGTAATTATAATAAACTAATGCGTGCATTAAGTCATTTTTGGCTTGCAGAAATTTCATACAAAGACGGTGGCTTTGCCAATGCAACTATTCAATTTAAAAAAGCACAACAAATAGAAGAATTAAAAACAACACGTTTTTATAATACTTCATTTTATAGTTTAGGCTATGCATATTTAAAAACAGAAGATTACAAAAATGCCATTGAAGGTTTTAAAAAATATGCTGAATTAGATGCTAAAATGACTAATCCTGATGTATATACCGATGCAGTTACCAGAACAGCAGATTGTTATTTTGCCCAAGGCAATTATGAAAAATCAATTGATTATTATAATTTGGTAATCAACAAAGATTTGAATGGAAGTGATTATGCGTTGTATCAAAAAGCAATGATTTTAGGCGTTGTAAAAAAGCCAAATGAAAAAATTTATGCATTAAGTACTTTAATTGAACGCTACCCAAAATCTGTTTTTATAGACGATGCTTTGTTTGAAAGAGCAGATGAACAATTAAAAAATAATAATTTACCAGAAGCCATTAAAGGATTTGATAATATTATTAATAACTATCCTAGAAGTGCATTTGTTAGAAAAGCATACTTAAACAAAGGTCTTACTTTGTTTAACATGAGTAAAGATGAAGATGCTTTAAATACCATGAAAATACTAGCTACCACGTATGCTAATACCGATGAAGCCAGACAAGGTTTGGTGGTATTAAAGCAAATATTAGTTAGCAAAGGTGAAAGCGATGTGTATTTTGATTTTATAAAAGCAATTCCAAATTTTGTGGAATCGGCTTCATCACAGGATTCATTAACTTACCAATCGGCATTTAATAATTACAAGTCTGGACTGGATAATTATTCAAAGAAAGATTTTACATCATCGAACAATGATTTTACAAAAGCAAGCAAAGGATTTGGTAATTATTTAAACAGGTTTGCAGGTGGATATTTTACCGCAAAAGCATATTACTATAAAGCAGAAAGCGATAACGTGTTAAAAGCTTACGATGATGCTTTGGTTGGTTATGAATATACAGCCAATGCCATTAGAAGTGACTTTACTGAACGCAGTACCAGACAAACAGCAGTAATTTATTTTTTAAGAAAAAACTACGAAAAAGCATTTGAATATTATGCAGCATTAGAGCGCATAGCAGGTAACAAAGATAATTTACAACTTTCATTACTTGGTCAGTTGCGAGCCTCTATGATTATGGGAAAAATGGACACTGCGACTCAAGTTTCATTCAGGTATGTAAACTCAGGAATAGCTACTAAAGAAGGTTTGAGCGATGCTAAAATAAACATTGCTAGGTTTTATATGCTGCGCAATAAACCCGATAGTGCTTGGGCCGATTTCAGTTATTTATTGAAAGAAAACAAAGAGAAAGTAATAGGAGCGGAGGCAAATTACAACATAGCTTTGATTCAATTTTTAAGAAAAGATTACAAGGCAAGTACTAAAACTATTTTTGAATTAAATGATAATTTTAGTAAGTATGAATTTTGGGTTGCCAAAGCATTTATACTGCTTTCAGATGTATATGTAGCTCAAAAAGATTATTTTCAAGCTAAAGCAACATTGCAAAGCATCATAGACGAATACAGCAAAGACGATTTGAAGACAATAGCACAAGAAAAGTTAAAGCAAATAGAAGAGGAAGAATCAAAAGGTAAGTTAGAACAAAAGAAAAAAGTAGACGAAAGGATTAAAAGCCGCGACTAATTCAAAATTATTTTTTGATTATTTAACAGCAATAAATTTATGAAAAAAACAATATTATATATCAGCTTGATAGTTTTAAATGGCATTTGTATGAATGCATTTGCCCAGAAAGATTCGTTAGACGATGGCCTAACAGTTAACATCAAATATGTTCCTACCTTATCGGAATCAATAAAAATTCCTGTGAATCCAAACCCGGAACAGCCAACAAGCGTAAAGCCAACGTTTACTTATAAAATTCCGGATTTAAACACACCTACCACACCAACTATTTACACCATTAAACCCCTAAGTTTGGGAAATGCATTATTGCCTAAATTAAGCAATAACTATTTCCGATTTGGTTTTGGAAATTACACCACGCCATTGGCCGAAGGTTATATAAACAGTTTAAGAAATAAAACTTGGAACAATGGTATATTCTTTAAGCATTTGTCATCGGAAGGCGACCAAGCTTTTCAGAACTTTAGTAACAATACCATTGCTGCTCACAGCAAACGTTTTTTCGATAAATCAATATTGAGTAGTAATGTGATGTACCATAGAAATGTTGTAAATAATTACGGGTATTTGGTTCCAGACTCTTTGATAGCTAATAAAGATACACTGAAAAATATTTATAATTTATTTGATTTAAATATTAGCCTTGAAAACTTAAAGAACGACACTGTTTCATTGGCTTATAAATTTGATTTGAATTACTATTTCCAAAATAATAATTACGACTTAGTAGAACATAACTTTAAGCTAGCTGGAACATTGGCTAAAACCATTAGCAATATGCCGTTTACATTATATACTGGCATTAATAGCATGAGCAATATTTCAAACAGCAATACTTTACAACGTACAGCTTTTATATTTAATCCTCGTATTAATTTAGAAGATGAACTATTTTATATAAAAGCTGGTTTTAACTTCACTTATTTTACCGATAGCTTGGATAATGCAAACCCTAATCATTTTTATCCGGTGGGTGAAGCTGCATACCATGTAATTCCAAAAGCATTGACAGTTTTGGCGGGAATAAATGGTAATTATAACATCAATACTTTTAGAAGTATCAACGCTGAAAATCCTTTTGTAAGGAATTATAATTTTAAAAACACCAATAATAAATTTGAAATGTATGCTGGCCTAAAAGGTCATATTGCTAAAGGTTTAAATTATTCTTTACAAGGTTCAATTGCCAATATTAGCAATATGCTTTTTTATGTGGGTGATAGTAGCGGAAAACAAAGAATCATTTACGATGAAGGGACCATTACACTCACTACTTTTACTGCTGATATCAGTTATCAGGTTGGTGATAAATGGCGATTAGGATTGGTTTCTAAATTATACAGCTACAGCATGGGCCAATTACAATATGCCTATAACCGCCCAAGTTCAGAAGTAAAGTTAAACAGCACATTTAATATTGGTGATAAATTTTTATTGCGTGCCGATGTGTTTTATGTTGGTGAAAGAAAAGGAGGAATTGCTAATCCAACTTCTGGTAATAAAGACAATGTTACTGAAATTAAATTAGATCCATTTGTGGATATGAACATTGGAATTGATTACCGTTATAATAAAAATGTTTCCGTATTTTTTAACTTCAATAACATGGCAGCAGCAAGGTATATGCGTTATACTAATTTAGATGTTTATGGCTTCAACGCATTGGGTGGAGTATCTTTAACGTTTTAAAAAATAACTAAAATTTTAAAAAGCCATTGATGAAACTATCGTCAATGGCTTTTTGGTGTTTTTAAATTTATTATTTCTCCATTTTATATGGTATC